>JAZRXF010000092.1:0-5222 GCA_045600085.1 Lachnospiraceae bacterium | reverse complement strand
TGAGTAGCAAGTCTAATACGCTGAGCCTCACCACCTGAAAGTGATGCCGTACCTCGTGATAGTGAAAGATATTCAAGACCAACCTCTACAAGGAAGGATACTCTCGCTTTAATCTCCTTTAATATCTGCGCTCCTATGAGCTCCTGATTCTTGGTGAGTTTAAGTCCATCAAGGAACCCACCAAGCTTGCCAATAGAAAGGGATGTTATCTCATGGATATCCTTATCACCAACTGTAACAGCAAGCGATGATTTCTTAAGTCTCTTACCGCCACACTCAACGCAAGGAGTAATAGTCATATACTTCTCATACTCAGCCTTCATGGTTTCAGAAGCCGTTTCACGGTATCTACGCTCCACATTCTTCTTAATTCCTTCGAAGACTATTGGATATACGCCACGGCCTCTCTGTCCAACATAGTGAACATCCACTGACTCATCTGTACCATACACAAGCATATCCTGGATATCCTGAGGGTACTGTTCAAATGGTGTATCAAGTGAAAAACCAAAGTGCTTACTAAGTGCCTGAAGCATTGCATTGGTAAAGCTATCACTATTATTGGCAGACTGCCATCCCATAACCTGAATACAACCTTCCTTAATAGAAAGATGTGGTGCTGGAATCATAAGCTCTTTATTAAACTCCATCTTATAACCAAGACCTGCACAAAGAGGGCATGCACCAAATGGATTGTTGAATGAAAAGCTTCTTGGTTCAATCTCATCCACACTAACGCCGCAGTCAGGGCACGAAAAGCTCTGGCTAAAGTTGATTGGCTCTCCATCAATCACATCGACAGTAAGAAGACCATCTGATTCGTCGAGAACATTCTCAATGGAATCGGTAAGTCGCTTTTCGATACCTTCTCTTACAACAAGTCTATCTACAATAATCTCAATATTATGCTTTATATTCTTATCGAGAGTAATCTCTTCGGACAAATCGTACTGATTGCCATCCACAATAACACGGACATAACCACTCTTCTTGATATGCTCAAGTAGTTTTTCGTGGCGTCCCTTCTTGCCACGAACTACTGGTGCAAGGAGCTGAATCTTAGTGCCTTCTGGAAGTTCCATAACCTGGTCTACCATCTGGTCCACTGTCTGCTTGCTAATAGGCTTACCGCATTCTGGACAATGAGGTATACCTACCCTTGCATAAAGAAGTCTAAAATAATCATATATCTCTGTTACAGTACCAACTGTAGATCTTGGGTTCTTATTAGTTGATTTCTGATCAATACTAATAGCTGGGCTAAGGCCTGATATCTTATCAACCTCAGGCTTTTCCATCTGTCCCAGGAACTGACGGGCATAGCTCGACAGAGACTCCATATACCTACGCTGTCCTTCTGCGTAGATAGTATCGAATGCAAGAGATGACTTACCAGAGCCTGAAAGACCTGTCATAACAACCATCTTATTTCTAGGAATCTCAAGGCTTACATCCTTAAGATTGTGTTCTCTTGCTCCTTCTATTCTTATTACTTCAGAATAAGGCTTCATCTTGCCAGCCATAATTCTTCCTCCAAATCTATTTATTCTAATATACGTCTCATGACATTCATTATTCTACTTCAGACGCGTTCCCACTTTGTTTTTGATACGCCTGGGCCTACCATCGAATAAAACTTTCTTCTCCGACGCTCCGCTAATGTCGAAGAAAGTATTTTCGATGCTCTCCCAGGCTGTGCAATTAAGTGCCGACGTCATAAAAGGGCTTCTATTTACCAAGATATTCCTTGAGCTCCTTGAGTTTGTCACGCAGCTCGGCGGCGGTTTCGAAGTCAAGTTCGGCAGCTGCCTTACGCATCTGTTTCTCGGTGGTATCTATCAGCTTGCGAAGAGTCTTTTCATCCATCGATTCTGGATCACGGGTAAGGTTATCCTTGGCCTCTTCGAGCTTACGGTTAATGGTTATAACATCACGTACAGCTTTCTTAATAGTTGTAGGCGTAATGCCATGTTCTTCATTATACTTCATCTGAATAGCACGTCTACGCTTTGTTTCTTCGATGGCCCTTGCCATAGAATCTGTAATTGTATCGGCGTACATGATAACGTGGCCTTCAGAATTACGTGCGGCTCGTCCAATTGTCTGAACCAGTGATGTTTCAGATCTTAGGAAGCCCTCTTTATCGGCATCGATGATTGCTACAAGCGTAATTTCAGGTATATCTAGACCTTCTCGAAGCAGGTTAATACCTATAAGCACATCGAACTCATCGAGTCTCATTGATCTAATAATCTGTGCTCGCTCTAATGTATCGATATCTGAATGAAGATATTTAACACGTATACCAACATCGGCCAGGTAATCAGTAAGGTCCTCTGCCATACGCTTGGTAAGTGTAGTAATCATTACTTTATTTTTATTCTTTGTTTCCTTACGAATTTCTGATATAAGATCGTCGATTTGTCCCTCAATAGGTCTTACATCAATGCTTGGATCAAGAAGACCTGTTGGACGTATAACCTGCTCAGCACGCAGCAGCTCATGCTCAGCCTCGTATTCGTTAGGCGTAGCAGACACAAAAAGCATCTGATCTATACGCTGTTCAAATTCCTGGAAATTCAGCGGTCTATTATCAAGGGCAGATGGAAGTCTAAAGCCATACTCTACAAGATTGGTCTTACGTGAGCGGTCACCAGCGTACATCGCACGTATCTGAGGAATAGTAATATGCGACTCATCTATTATAAGAAGATAATCATCCTTAAAGAAATCCATAAGGCAGTGAGGCGGCTCACCTGGTGCAAGTCCTGTCAAATGTCTTGAATAGTTCTCTATACCTGAACATATTCCTGTCTCACGAAGCATCTCCACATCAAATGAAGTACGTTCTCCTATTCTCTGAGCCTCAATAAGTTTATCCTGACTTTTAAAATAAGCTACTCGCTCCTTGGCCTCTGCTTCAATGGCAAGGCACGCACGCTCCATCTTGTCTCTATTAACAACATAATGAGATGCCGGGAATATCGACAGATGGTTAAGCGAATTCATGATATTCATGGTCACTGGCTCAAGCTCAAGAATTCTGTCTATCTCATCACCAAAGAATTCCACTCTATAAATATGATCATTATTCTCGGCGGGATGAATCTCAATAACATCGCCCCTTACTCTAAAGCAACCACGATTAAGATCCATATCATTACGGTCATACTGGATAGCCACAAGTTCCCTGACAACCTCATCTCTATCCTTGAACATACCAGGACGAAGTGACACAATCAAGTCTTCGTAATCTTCTGGGCTACCAAGTCCGTATATACACGAAACTGAAGCTACAACCACTACGTCGCGGCGTTCCGTAAGAGAAGCTGTGGCTGACAATCTCAGCTTATCTATTTCATCGTTGACTGATGAATCTTTTTCTATATACGTATCAGACTGAGGGATATACGCCTCTGGCTGATAATAGTCGTAGTAGGATACAAAATACTCTACTGCATTCTCAGGGAAGAATTCCTTCATCTCACCATAAAGCTGACCAGCAAGAGTTTTATTATGAGAGAGGATAAGCGTAGGCTTATTAAGAGCCTGAATAATATTGGCCATAGTAAATGTTTTACCAGAACCAGTTACACCAAGAAGTGTCTGAAACTGGTTGCCATCCTTGAAGCCCTGAACAAGCTGCTTAATGGCCTCAGGCTGATCACCTGTTGGCTGATATTCTGAATGAAGTTTAAAATCCATATCCTAATCCTCTATCATGAACGTACGTATATTTATCATTACAATTCATATCATCATAAATGTCTTTTTAGACTCTAGTATCATAACATAATTTAAAATATAAGTATATAGTTTTGCAAACATATGTTCACATTATTGCTCTCGCAGCTCCTTTGTAATTCATTGACACTACCACTTAAAAATGTTAGGATTTTTCTGTGTTTGAATAGTATTTTATATTATTTCTGATGAATCTTTTCATCACATTTAAATCATAAACAGAGGTTAGAAATGTCTATCAGAATTCACAATTTTATGGGGCCACTTGGCTGGCAGATGCAAAAGCATTTTCCTATGCTCTCAGCCAACGCTTACTTAAAGCTCCAGTTTGCAAGCAGAAGAAAATCACAAAAAGCATATATAGATTATTTTATGAATGGAAAAGAGGTTCCTCATCCACTTATCGTTAATCTTGAAACCATCAACAGATGTAATGGTTCATGTGCCTTCTGTACCGCCAATCACGAAGCTGAGAAGCGTCCTTTCAAGAAAATGACTGAGGAGCTTTTC
Source organism: Lachnospiraceae bacterium (assembly GCA_045600085.1). Taxonomy (GTDB): domain Bacteria; phylum Bacillota; class Clostridia; order Lachnospirales; family Lachnospiraceae; genus NK4A136. The sequence goes on along the minus strand of JAZRXF010000092.1, from coordinate 968 downwards.
CATAGTATCATTGATCAGCTGGCTGACTGGAACTTCAAAGGTCACCTGACACTCTACGGAAACAACGAACCATGGATTGATACAAGAATTGTTGAGTTTCATAAATATTGCCGCGAAAAGCTTCCAGATTCATTTATATTCATGTCAACCAACGGACTTCTCCTTGATGTTGATAAAGTAAAAGCTATTATCCCATACGTAGATCAGCTTATTATTAACAATTACTGTGAGAACATGAAGCTTCATGACAATGTGAAGGTTATATACGATTATGTAAAAGCTCATCCAGATGAATTTGGAGATGTAGAGATACTGATTCAGATGAGATATGCCAAGGCAATTCTTACTAACAGAGCTGGTAGTGCTCCTAACAAGAAGAATGACAGTAAGATTATCACTGAGACTTGTTTAATGCCATATACAGATATGTTTATATTCCCTGATGGAAAAATGGGTATATGCTGCTGTGACAACTTCGAAGTAACAAATCTGGCCGACCTTAACGAAGTTCCTCTTAAGGACGCGTGGAATTCGGAAGAATATAAGAAAGCCAGAGAAGCCATTAAGGACGGACGACAGAATTTCCCATTCTGTAAGTTCTGCGATTTCATCGATGCAGGTCTTAGAATGGATGCTGTTAATGACGTTCTGGCTGGACGTGAGGCTAACCACGGAGCAAGACAGTCACTGATGAAGCATAAAAAGTAGTTGCATAAAGAAAATCGTGAAATAAAGAAAAATAATACCAAGATGTACCGGTTTCATTCTGCTAAGTACATCTTGGTATTTTTTATATTTTCAACTAATACAAATATGTGAAAAACATTTATCTATTATGTTGGCACTTGGTTTCATCAAAATAGAACATTATTTTATTTGTTTCATTATCAATTACAAATCCACAACCATTACAAGAATCTTCCCCTGCATAGATCTCATATCTTGCAGAATCCACCGATGTCGTTTTT
>JAZRXF010000091.1:0-26151 GCA_045600085.1 Lachnospiraceae bacterium | reverse complement strand
GTAATTCTTTCGAAAAATTCATACCAATTGTTTCTCTAATTGATAACATCAAAATATTATTTGACTTTTCATATATTTGCTTTTTTATATATTCAGCTAGATTCTTCACATACTCCGTATCAGAAGAATTCTTAAATGTATTTACTATTGTTCGCTTTATCACATATACAATATCTGCTAATACAACTGGAATAATATGATCCATTGTATTAGCTAACCATAGTGGCTCATTTCCCCAATATGCTTTCTTTTCATTCTTATCTGCAAAATATATTTCTATTTCACAAATTTCATCTGGACTGCTATTCACAAAGCAGTTAATAGCATTGTTTACAAAGGAAATTGCCCAATCAAGTCCTTTTATAAAATCCGATTGAATAATATGCCAGATAAAAGGATTGCTAAATACCCCATTTTTACTATTGCTATAATAGTCCGATTTATCTGACAAACCATATGCTTTTACCTGGTTAATATCATATCCATCATACAAAAAATGATTTTTTGATTCCTTTTGTGTCCACAAAACTTCTGCCGATTTGCAAGCTAGTTCTGGCAAAACAACAACAAACTGTGAATCCACATTTTTTACTATTGCTTCTAAAACATCTTCTGCAATGCGATTAAATCTATTAGTATCATCGCTATATTCTGCAATCATATTGTCAACAAACTCTGTTAGCCACTGTTTTGATGTCCTTGCCATTTTGGAAACAATCAGAAAAAGTTTGACTATTTCTTTGGAATGCATGTAGGTCTTTTCCGTTTTACACAGTTCCAATAAATCGTTAATGTACCCAACAATAATTGCACAGGCCTTTTTCTCGATATCAACAGATTTATATGAATAATTCGCATAGTCTTCACATATCTTTATTAATGACTCTTTATATGCTTCTTCTTTCCATATTGAATCCAATGCAATACTAATCAAATATTCACGCGCAGCACCTATCGGTTTTACGTCCAATGAAAGAACTGGAGTATAAGTAATCTTAGCTTCAAACGCATAAAGATTAGTTACGTTTAATAATTCTGCAATTACAGACTTATCCAGTAATTCTTCAAATTCATCAAAAAACAAACCACAATATTTCGACTTGACGATTCCTATTTCCGTTTGTATTTTCCATTTTTCTGAAATGTCTCCATCAGTCACTAATGAATATATAAATTTTTCTCTTGATGATTGGACAAATAGCTTATTTGCAATCCATATCTGATATCTTCTATAAATACAACGCCCAAGTTTTTCAATCTCATCAAAAAATTTATTATAATTGCCAATACAGGCATCAAATTGTTTATCAATATATCGTTCAAAACAAATATCCTCGAAGATATCATATTTCAAACGTATCCCATTTCCATTATTAATTATTACGCCTTCAGACTTTAATGCCTCCAATACCTTACTATCAATAATATCGCCATCAACACCGACAACAAATTTTTTGGCGCGCGTAAACACGATTGTTTCAACTGACTTCTGAACTTCACTTTGAGTAATTTTATACTTATTACATTTCTCTTTCAGACATAATATTTTCTCCCATATTAATAGCCTAAAGCTATTTTCATCACTTATATTTTCTTCAACAAAACCGCCTGATATAATCAAATTAATGTAAAATGGCAGACTAAGTAGATCGGAATACTTTTTGTATCGCTGCAAAGATTTTATAATTGAATATTTGTTTGCAATATCATCAATTTCTTTTTTTGTTAATTCTGGTATTTCGTAAATACATGTCTTATACTTTGTATCTATTTTCATAAAAGATGAATTATCTGTACTACGGCATGATGTGAGCACGAAAACATTTTTATATTTCTCTGCCAATCTATATATCTCTTGTAGAGAAAAAATAGCTTTACTGCCACAATCTGCAATAAATTCTATAGCATCTACAAATATATACAATTTGCGTATTCCCAGCCATTGAATGGCATCTTCAACGTCGCAATCCCATATTTCGTTTAGCGATTTCCCAGAAGTGAAACTTTCGGCTCTTGTTGCTAATACGAATTCTTCATTACAAAGAAGTTTTTTACATACCACAGATTTTCCTGAGCCTGCATTACCTTGTATTGATACAATTCTTCTTGAATCTCGTTGTATTTTTTCAATAAAAAGTGTCCTATCTATCTCATATTCACCATTGATACAGCCTTCAATATTATCTAGTTCAATTTCTTTACTTCTTTCAACAGCACGTAAAAATTTCTTGATATTTTCTTTCTCTGGCTGCCTTTGAATGTCATCCAATTTTTCCATTACTTTTGAATAATCAGAAGCAATCTCATTATGGAGTACTTTCTCTCCTATTGACATTTGCGATTTTGTATATACATTATAGGCATTAATTATTTCCCTAATAAATTGTTCAATTTGATTTCTTTCTTCATAGCCTATGGCAATACCATTTTTACTAAAAAAATCCTTGATAATTTCCTCTATATCAGAATCAGCAAAGATATATTCCTTATATACTTCGCCCATGCTTGACTTAAATTTATCAAGACACGATTGCACTAATGGATCCTCTGAATCCCATTCACCAACATTGATTCCTTTTTTCTTAATTTTATCTTTTATAACTGTAACCCAACTTCTACCAGCCTCTTCAAAAGTAACAAAAGAACCTATCAATCCTATTACTGCAGCAAAATCCATTTACAATCACCTTCTTCCATATAAGAATCTAAATCTCATATATAAACAAATTTATATTAATCCTAATAAAGCATCTAATTTTTCAACAATCCTTACCTGTTCTGCATATGGAGGTAATGGCAATACCATTTTTGACAATGTCTGTCCATTACAATTAGGTTGAGCAGTTGCAATTGTTCCATTTTGTAACTGTCTCCAATAAAGCTTACTTTCCATAAAATACTTCATATATCTAGCAAACAGTTTTGAACTATAACTTGTTCTTATTAAGTATCCAGCAAATACAGCTTCTTCTGGGACATCTGCTACTATGTATGACTTTCCAACAGTTCCACCTGTTCTTGCAAAAAGAATATCGTTCTCATGTAATAAATATGATTCAATTTCTGTTTCATCAATATCACAATATGGAACAGTATCCCATAAAACTTTTCCATCTTGTATATCGCTAATACGAACCATTTTTATTCGACCTTCTTGCTTCGCCGGTGCATTATAGCCATATTGAATAGATTGAGATAACTCTCCCCATCTTACCCACTTCCAATTATTTGGTATCTCAAATGGTATTTCTTCTTCAGATATATCCGATAATGCCTTTTCCATTTTTATCTTTTTCTCTTTAATTAATTGCCGCTTTTCCGTTTGTATTTCCACAAATAATTCTTCCGCTGTTCCATCCTCTGAAAGTTGCTCAGTTAATTTGCCTTGAATACCTGCATCAATCAATTTACTCTTAAGAACTTCTACATCAGATAAATAGGTCCTTTGAAGTTCATCAATTGTATCCAATATCTTAAAAGACTCTTTTACTACATCAACAATTCTTTGTTGCTCTTCCAATGGTGGAACAGGAATAGCAATCTTATTCATCATATTCTGTGATAATTTTGGTTGTGCAGCTCCTGTAACAAAAGGAACAAGTGACATAGAATTTATTGCAATCTCTGCATATTCGAGTAAAATATGTTCTGTTGGTGCCAAAACATGTGCATGATTATTAACCCAATACTTTCCATGCGCCAAGAATGCTATTGGTGTACTTCTTGATAACAAATTAGCTCCATCTTCACCAATTAACAGTAAAGTTTCATCAAACAAATATGAATCAACCTTATCAATAACACCTGAAGCACCATAGTAGTCATACACTTTATCTAACTTTTTCCTATCTGCTACAGATACCGGAATGCGTTCAGAATCTCTATTTATCAGCACCATGTCAAATTTACAATATTTCCAATTCATAGGAATTTCAGGCAATTCTATGTCCATTTTGGGTATGTATTCATTCAAGTCATCGGATAATGGTGTATCCTTTTCACTTTGTTCTGTAAGTTTTCCAGTAACAGCTAGACTCAATAAATTCTTTCGTAATGACTTCGTATCTATCAAATCTCAATTCCTCCCAACAACTGCTTAAGCTGTGCTACAGCCTCAGCAATTCCATCAGATTCAGCTTGCATATCCTCAAGCACCTCTGCCACAGTTCTTTCGTCCTTTTCTTCCAAATCAAGCCATTTAAAATCAAGATTATCAGCATTCTGCACTTCTTCCTCTGAGAAGCATCTCCATCTGCCATTAGGATTTTCTTCACTGTATGTAGCAACACGATCACCTTCATGACCTGTACAATAGCAATCCACAAAGTTCTGTAAATGTGCTCTTGTCATAGGTTTTGTAGCCATTGTATGTTTAATTCCGGTTCTGTAATCGTATACCCAGATATCCTTTGTAGGCTCGCCCTTCTCAAAGAACAGCACATTTGTCTTTACACCATTGGCATAGAAAATACCCGTAGGAAGTCTAAGAATTGTATGAAGATTGAAGTCCTTCATAAGCTTCTCTCTTACTTTCTCTGTTGCTCCTGTATCTGTAAGTACACTATCTGGAAGTACAACACCAACGCGTCCGCCAGTCTTTACTATGGACATGATATGCTGTAAGAAATTAACCTGGTTATCACTCGTCTTTACGAAGTCTGGTCTATTTGCTGCAACCTCAACACTACCCTGTGGTCTTGTTCCAAAAGGTGGGTTAGCAAGAATAACCTTGTACATCTTATCTGATGTATCAATAAGTGAATCTTGATATGCGATAGGACTCTTATTTACACCGATGTCATGAAGATACAGATTCATAGATGCAAGTGTTACAACAAGTGCTGTATTATCTGCGCCGAATAAAGCATGATTCTTTAGGAACTTCTGTTTTTCCATATCCTTGCTCTGACCTTTCATATGATCATATGCCGCAAGTAGGAAACCACCTGTTCCACAAGCAGGATCTGCCACTGTCTCATCAATCTTAGGATCAACCACTTCTACAATAGCCTGAATAAGTGCTCTTGGCGTAAAATACTGTCCAGCACCGCTTTTCTTATCCTGTCCATTTTTCTCTAAAATAGATTCATAGATTGCACCCTTTAAGTCCCCTTCCATCATGTACCAGTCTTCACTTGCCACCATTTCGATAACCTTTGCAAGCATAACCGGTCTATCAATCTTATTACTTGCTCTTGTGAAAATAGTTCCAATAAGCCCTTCATCCTTTGAAAGTTCATCTAAGATTTCCTCATATTTGTCAACAAGGTCTGTTCCACTAAGGTCACACAAATCCTTCCATTTATAGCCCTCCGGAATTGAACTTCCGAGTCCTAATTCTTCTTTTTCGTTATCCATTTTCAGGAATAAAATATATGTAAGCTGTGTGATATAGTCTGTGAATCCAACACCTGCTGCCGCCATAACATTTGCTATATCTCCAACCTTTTTAATTAATGCTGCTTCGCTTTTTTGATTTGCCATACTATGCCACCTTTAATATAAATTTTGAAAGCGTCTGAATCTCACTAGCTAATGTAGCACCACCAAAACTCTTAACTGCTCTCTTCCATAATTCTGTATCAGTTTCATTAAGTTCCATAACAGTAATTGCACCATCATTAATGATGTATTCTGCAATTTGCTGCATAATATCCTTTTGGTCTTCTGTAAGAACACGCTGCGCACGACCACAGTACAAACTAAATCTCTGTGCATATCCATTAATTAAACTTATAAGTTTCTGGTTCTTCTTGTATGCGTATCTTACAATCTGAATCAGATTTGTAAGTGCATTTACATTCGACTTACCATCAAGAATTTCCACATCCCCTTGATCATCAAGGAGCTTATAATTTTTCCATATCTGATATACACCATACTGACGACTTTCAGCCAACAACCTGTCTTGAAGTTCAACAAGCATATTGTGAGTTATAACAGTATCCTCTGAATTGTAAATAATACGAAGTGCTTCAATATTGTCCTTATTATCATTCAGATATTTCTCAAAATTCTCTATATATGTTTTAGCTGATTCTTTTGAGAAACCAGCATAGATAAGCTCATCTCTTTCCTGAGTTTCTATCCAATATCCTTTCTGCAATTCAAGAAGCTTCTTCCTCGCCTGCAAATTTCCCATCAAGCAATAAATGAGCGCTATTCTTCCAGTATTATCATGAGAAGGGCTTATGTACTCCACCAATGTTCCATTCATAACCGCATCGTTAATGTTGTTAGCTAACATTCTAGGTGCAAACTTATATTCACTTATAAAATAATCGAGATGACGACCAAACAATACGTTTTCTTCATATCTTCTTTGAATTGTTGAGCAGTAATCACGAAGAAGAATCAGATTGTCATCACTAACTTCATTGTGCGCCAAATGTTCCAGCAATTGCTCTAATGAGAGTTTTTTCTTTTTAGGATCATTGCCTGGTTTTGGTATATACTTTTCAGATTCGGTAACTCCCACTGCATCAACAATGTAATAGCACTCCTTTGTATCAGCATTTGGTGTAACTTCTTTAAGCTTATCATCGCTAATTACTCGACATCCTCTACCTTTCATCTGGGTATATAAAACATCCGAATGAACATCCTTCATAAAAAGAACAACCTCAAGAGGTTTAACATCGGTTCCTGTTGCAACAAGAGTAACTGTTACAGCAATTCTAAATTCTTTCTCTGTACGCAAATCTCTTATAAGCGCATTAGAATCACCCGCAGAATATGTAATCTTTTGGACGAATTTTTCAGGAAGCTTTTCATCCTTAAATTCTGTCTTAAATACTTCCTTTGCAATCTCAACTATCTGTGTTGCATGGTAATCATCCTTTGCAAAAATCAAAGTCTTAGGAATGCTTTCCCATTTTGCATCTCGACTTGGATATAAATCTTCATAAATAGATTTTTTATAAGCCGTCAGGACTTCACTTATCTGGTTCTTATTAACAATTGACCTATCAAGTGCTTCTGGTTGATAAATAACAGAAGCATCCGTCTCTCTATTAGTTGCCTTACCTGTTTTTCTTGATGTCTCTACTACCTTCTGTCCTTTATCAATAGTATCTCCATGAGATGTAATATCTGTAATTATTCTGTAGATTCTAGGCGGTACATTAACACCATCAACAATAGAATCGTCATATGTATACTTTTCAATAATGTTGTTATTAAAATAAGCATATGCTTCTGGTGTTGGTGTTGCTGTTAAACCAAGAACCGTTGCACCAGAGAAATAATCGAGTACCGCTTTCCACTTGCCATAAATAGATCTATGACATTCATCTACGATAATTAACTGGAAATAGTCTGGTGGTAATTTCAAATCATCACCAAGAGTAATTATGCTATTGTCCTTATCTTCATCTTTCTTATCGATTTCATCTTCAGCATCTTCGTTATCACCTTTTAATGCTTGTCCGGTTAGAACTGCAAATAACTTCTGAATAGTTGAAATAACAATATCACTCTTTACATCATCTTCTTTTTTCAAGCGATTAATTGTATATAGATTGCTCATCTTCTGCTGATTTTCTGTTCTATCAAAAATACTAAATTCAGATTCAGTCTGACGAGCTAGGTTATTTCTATCAACAAGGAATAATATCCTTTTTGTCTGAGTGTAATTAAGAAGTCTATATGAAGCCAAACAAGCTAAGTATGTCTTTCCAGAACCTGTTGCAAGCACAGCTAAATTCTTTTTATTACCAAGCTTTAACGATTCCTCAAACTTCAATTCTGCTCGATACTGGCAATCACGAAGTCCCTTCTTTTCAAGCAAAGGAAGTGCCCCATATTCCGATTTTTGACCGATTATTTGAAGCATCTTTTTTGGAGTATGCATCTGCTGAAGTTCTTCATAATCACTGTCTGTCTTAAGCATATTTTTGAAATATATCTTATTTCCATTAGCCAAATATACTAACGGAATAATCTTCTGAAACCACAAACCGTACCATGACTGCGGTGCAGTAGCATAGCCCTCAGCCTGAGTTTTTACCTCGTCTCCAAGAGAATTATCTTCTCTTTTAGCTTCAACAACCGCAATTGCCTTTCCATCAATGAATAGCAAATAATCACTCTCTGTATTTCCAACCATTAATGCTTCTTTAATTGCAGAAGTACTATTGGGAACATACTCATCACGAGCCACAATATCCCAGCCGGCATTTCTTAATTGCTTATCTATTTTTACACGAGCTTTTTCTTCCGGTAACATAGGTCTACTCTTCCTTTCTAATCCATTCTCTCATAACAAGTGTCCTAATATCAGGACTTGCTATATTTCCCCGACTTAACTCTTTTATCAACTGGTCTCTTAGCATCCATAGGAATAGCCCATGCGTGACCAAACTTTACTACTCCTGGTATCATACCTTCGCTACATATAGTTTGTAGTCTTCGCTCTGATAGGCCCCACTTTTCTGCTGCCTCTTTTACTGTCATAAAATCCATAATATTAGCCCCATTTTTCACTATATATTAATGATAATATCTACTTAATATTATACAGCGCACCACCGCCGTTTACCAACATAAAAAAGCCAGACACTTATAAAAGCATCTGGCCATTAATTATTATGAGTTTAGGATTTGAATATCTGTTGAAAGAACGTACTCAGCCTTAATCTCCTGCAATTTCTTAAAATGTTCCTGCTCCTTATGAAATGCAAAAGCTTCCTCATCCTCGTAGCGTTCTAATAAGAATACCTGATTCTCATCTTCCGGATTAATCGGTAGATAGAAGGAATATACCAAATTACCTGGCTCCTTCGAAACACACTCTTCGATATGATTCTCCTGTAATGCATTTACAAAACTTGCACGCATACCAGGTTTAATATTATATGTTACATTTAAAATAATCATTTAATTATCATCCATTTCTTCTATAGCATTATAATATTTATCCATCCAGTCAGACATGTTTTCAATGCGTTCCTGCGCTGCATCTATAGCCTCGATATCCTCTGGCCATTCATCACCTTCGCCAATATCCTGGATAGTAAGCCAATTTTCTGCACATTCAAACTGACATACTCTTCCATCTTCATTTTCAATTGTCACAAGCACCATTAATGGCTCACCAGGAAGTCGTTCCTCACAGCCATAATCTGCTTCATCTATTCTTTTTACAGTCCACATATTATTACTCACAATATAATTATAATATATTTTACTGTCTTTGGGCTGTTTTTATGGCCAGTGATTACTATAGTTAATGTTCTATATAATACGTTGTTCCAAGTAACACGCCGTCTGTAGAATATAAACTAAATGATACGCTATAGTTCTCTGAAAAGTTTCCTGTTTGTGAATGAAGCTCTGCGAAAATACCATCAGTTCCACCAAAAAAGCTTTCTAATAATTTCTTCCCATCATCACCTGTTATATAATTAATATACATATCAGCACCAACTGATCCATAAACACATTCAGCAGTTGCATCGAAGAAAATCATATTCCCAACAGCATATATCTCATCTGCACCGAGAGCGTCTTTACAATTTTCTAACTCGTCAGGATTATCTTCAAAGAATTTTTCTATAGTAATTCCATCTTTTTCAATTACTGTGCCATCATCATATAAATCGTATGTGAGGCCATCATTAGAATCCATTCTCATAAACAGAGTTTCATCATATGTATAAAATTCTACAATAATGCTGTCAGGTTCAATTCCAGTTTCATCCTGATATTCAGAAATAGTCATGTAAAATAGACCAGATACATCCATTTGTCTAAAAGATGCTGCTGATGCTTCGGCATCGATACCTTTAGCTACATAATAAGCCATTGTAACATCATTATCCTTTATTCTTGTCTCTATTTTACTATAATAATCACTCTGATTCTGCTGTATACGTTCATCCTCAGCTGCTAGAGCGTCCCACAAATTATTATCATTGTAATAATCTTCTATTGTATACTTATCATCTTCTACAACTGGCTCAGGTGGATTGTTTTCTATAAGATCACCTTCGTATTCCCAAAGGATATCATCATCACAGGATACTTTTGTTATAAGATTATATTCAATGGTAAATTCATATGTTTCATCATCAATGACAAAAGAATAATAGCCATTACCATTTTTCAATTTATGTTTTTCACTATCTGCAATCTTTTCTATATCTATTTCTTTCAAAATATCTTTATAGTTAGTGATTCCAGCTTTCTTTAGTGTATCAGAGATTTTTATCTCTTCGACTCCATCCCACAGAACCTTATCATTCTTGTCTGTAACCTGTGTTATTTCATAATCAGTGATTTCGAACGTATAAGTATCCCCATCAACGGTAAATGTAAATGATCCGTTACCATTTTTCATTTTGTGCTTCTCTGAAGAAGCCTTGTCATCACACTTAAGCTCTTTCAAAACTTCTTTATAGTTAGTGACGTCAGCTCCACTTAGCATATCTTTAATACTAATGCCGCCAACCTTACCTCCAACATCAAATGAGCAACCTAACACCGATATACTCAAAACTATGATTATTAATCCAACAATAAATCGATTTCGCATTTATATTATTCCTCCATATAGTTTCACATTACCATATTTAGGATACGTTATCTATTTATTTTTTTATGGATGAATCTAAACGTGGTATAATTCATTAGGAAAGTATCAGATTCAAAGCAAAAAAAACACTTCATTGATAACTTACAATGAAGTGTTTTTCAGTTTATAGCTATTTAAAATCTATTAAGATAATCATCTCCTGAGTAAGATCCATTAGAACTATTAGAACTATTAGTGTCATTAGAATAATTATTGTCTGTATAGTGATTAATCTTAGGGTTAGGACCATATGCATTAGGGCCATAATCACCATCAGTAGCAAGCCAAATGATTAACAAAATACTTCCTATACATGGAACTAAATTTAAAAAATACCAGAAACCACTTCTTCCAGTATCGTGAAGACGACGAACAGCAACAGCGAGACTAGGAAGAAAGATTGCAATGCCATAAACCAAATATATTATTGCGACAACAAATCCTATTCCATCGACTCTCGAAAGTATATTGAGTGGAAATGTAATTATTGTATTTAATAAATAAAAATACCAATACTCACTTCTACGTGCTCTTCCATCAAAATTCGCATAATTACTAAATACGCTTGCTATAGCTTCTCCAAAACTCATTTTTTTCTCCTTTTATAAATTTTTTGTTTTTAAATCATAATACAAGTTCTTCAATGTGTAAATATACTTTAGCTCCGTCCCTGGTCATTCCCCTACTAACTTTACCTTTATCATATCATGATGCATAGCCTGTATTAATTTACCAAAGATATCGTCTGTATACAATTTTAAACTGGTTGTATTAATACAAGGATGACATCCTACAAATTCGCCCTTCAGTACATCCTCATCTACTATGAGCTGAACCTTGTTGTCAGTATCATTCATAAGTCCGAGGACACTTACTGACCCCGGAGTTATATCAAGATACTCCAGCATATATTCTGGCTCTGCAAAGCTTAGTCTTGCACAGCCAAGCTGGCCACTAAGCTCCTTTGTTTTGAATACTTTATCCCCTGGCATCATGAGAAGATAAAACTGCGTATGCTGTCTGTTGCATAAAAATAAGTTCTTGCATACTATCGCCTCAAGTATGGCATCTATCTTTAGACAATCCTCCATAGTATCAGCATTGGCATCTGGATGATCGCATCGCCAATACTCAAGTCCTAGCGAGTCCAATAACTCATAACATCTCTTCTCTTTATCCAGTCTATCCTCATAGTTTTCAGGACTTCCTTTTTCAAGCTTTAATTTCATATTTACTCACCCTCACTACTCCTATGCAAAATGAACCAAAGTACACACATATTATAGACCAAGATTACTTTTTTGTGACTTAATAACAATAGATAAATCGCTTTGTTTAAAAAAATCCAAATAAATATCATATATTATACCCATAAATATCGGTATACTAATACGTATTGTTAGTATAAAAATAAAACAAAGGGAGAAACATTTATGAAATTTAAGAAATTATCTGTTATGTTCCTCATTGGATTAATGGCATTCTCTATGGCTGCATGTTCTGGAGAAGAGACTGATTCAAAGAAGGATAAGAAGAAAGTTGAAGAGTCAGAAGAAGTATCTGTACCAAGCAAGCGTGATGCAAAGAAGGCTGCTGAGGAAGAGTACGATATGTCTTTTGAGTTTGTTTCTGAGGAGATATCTAAGAAGGAAGACGAAGCTGAATGGGTATTCGTTTCTAAGGATGGTACACTTCAGGTAACAGTAACTTGGTCTGAGGATGATCCAGATGAGTTCGAGTTCGAAGATGAAGAGCTTGAAGTTGAAGATGATGATGACGATGTTGTTATTGAAGATGACGATGACGACGTAGTTGTTGATGACGATGATGATGTTGTTATTGAAGATGATGACGACGACGATGTTGTTGTTACTAATAACAAGCCTGACCACTCTACTCATGAAGCAGTTGATGGACTTAGCGATGTATACGCTGACCTTGATAATAGATCATTTTCTGTCAATGGCAAAGTATACGAGCTTGGTGTAACAACACTCCAGGAAATGATTGATGATGGTGTTCCATTTAATGAGAATGACATTGCTAATGCTAACAACAACCTTAACAAGAATTATCAGTCTAGCGCATTTAAGATTGAGCTTGCTGATTATTATACAGTTAGTGTATATGTATCAAACTTCACTGATACAAATTGTCCAGCTAGTGAGTGTATTATAACTGAAGTTTATTTACCTGTTAAGCAGGATAAAGAGCCTAATGGAATTGTTTCTTTTGCATTCCCAGTAGATATAACAGAGGATGAACTTCGTGATAATTCTGGCGAGCCTACAGATTTCAGAGAGTATATTTCAGATGATGGAACATATATATCTCACACCTGTAAGTACCAGATTGATTCAACAAAGTATTATGGTAGCTCAGGATATACCTTCGAGTTCATAAAGGGTGAGTTAAGATACATCACAATTGACTACTTACCATAATTTCTAGAAATTAATTAAGGGTTGAATGCTTTGCATTCAACCCTTTTTTATTTACTGTATATTCATAATTCAATTAATAATTATTTTCCCAGACGATTTTATCCTTATAGAAGATTGGTTTTGTAGGATACTCATCATACATTAAGAAGTATCCATCATCTGTTAAATAAGTGCTTAGTCTTGAGAAGGTTAGATAACAAAATACCATTCCATCTTCCTGACTAAGTATGGCTTCATAGCTAATATAATCGGAATCCCCTTCTGCCAAATAGAGAACATATTCATAGCTTCCATTACCATCAACATCGGCGATTAATGTATCCACAACTTTGGCATCGTCACTCATATAATTATATATAACACCTTTTTCAAAAAGTGACTGTGCATTGATGGCTCCCACATTATTCATATAACCATCGCCCACTGCATAAACAACTTCATCATTCTCAAGAAGATTTGAATAGAATTTATCCGCGCTATCCTCATCAGCCACATCCTTGCTATAAGAATACCTTGGAAGCTCTCCCTTATAAATATCAAAGTACAGATAATTATCAAGTTCTTCAGAACCAATATACTTGGTTCCAGGATATGTGGCAGTCACATCAGTATACTCGAAATCCTCAATCCAGTTACCATCATCATCGTAGCCACTCTCTTCAAACAATTCATCGTATACAAGCTCACCATCTACCAGGCTAATGTAGTATAAAGCACCGTATCCCATGTGTCCGTTATACTGATACATACCATCACCAGAGTTAGAATAAAATGATGAGTGTCCACTCCATACATTACCTATGCTTTCTACGTCTCCTCCATTGTATGTATAGATATCATCATTGTAGTCGGCTTCACAGGTTCCCTTTTTAATAAAGAGCTCCGGTATATCATCTCCTGTAATATCACAAAGAGAATACGCATATGGATACTCTGATCCATCGTCCAGCGAGTATGGGTCTTCATTTGCTTGCTCCAAAGTTTCCTGCAGCTTATTATAATATGCTTCTTCCCATGTGCCAGGGGTAGGAATAAACTCATACTCATATCCACCCGTAGCACCATCAGTCATGGTAGTAAAGTCAAGAGTCTCTCTATATTCTATTAAAATATCCTGAATATCCTCTAGCTCTTTTTCGCCATAAGTGTATCCTTTATATAATAGGATTTCTTTCTCATCTTCATCATAAAAATTGAAAGTCCAACCTGTTCCATCACTGGCTGCTATTTCTAAATTGGAGAAAGAATCATTAGTAGCTGCATTGATTCCAAATAGATATAATGTGGTGTAGTCTTCATCAGAAAGCTGACCCCCTGCCACACTGTCTGGTGATATGTTATAAGAATCTGTTATGATAATAGTTCCATCATAATACACATCATAAAAAGTATGACTATAGTAATCCTCTGCAGAACTTACTTCTCCCCAATTAGATTCTTTAACACTAAGCATCAATCCACTATTTTCTTTAAGCTTATCTATATCGATATCGTCTTCAGTTAGTTCGTTCTTATTTTTATTCTTCTTGTTTTTCTTATCGTTTTTTTCTTTCTTATCCTTTGTGGTGCTTTCTACGGTTTTATCATCCTTACCAAAGCTTATACCTTCACATCCTGAAAGTACCATGGCAGATAATGATAAAGCCATAACAATCTGTAATAATCTCTTTTTCATAGTAAGTCCTCTTTCTAGTTTTTATATTTCTCCATTCTTTATATATGCAGTCGCTTCTGAACCTCGGTAAATACCACTGCACCCTTGAATATTATTAATCCTATGAAAGATACAACACAAGTAAGTATACATACCTTCCATAAAACAGGAATAGTTATTCCCATAATAAGCATGATAACTGGTGGCACCAAAGTTACCCATATATTGCATATAGAATATACCAAAGCATTGCCACCTTTATCAATTAATGCTGCAATAAAATTAAATACCATCACGCAAAGTGCGACTATTGGAATAACGATATTGACGCCTACGCTTATCCTCTCCATATATAACGAATTGATTAACGTTGCGATGCATCCTATTACTGCTGCGTTAGTTACAAAAGATACTGGAAATGTCCTTCTTCCAAAAAGTGGTTTAATAAGCGCTTCGACACTTAAAACCCATATAAATACAACTACGCTCCAATGCTTTTCTCCTCTGGCATTTAACAAAAAATCTAACAGGAAGCACACTGCACATATCATCACAGCTATGAACAGCTGGACCTTATAAAACATGGATATTGTTTTTATTTCCTCAAGTCTTGGAAAGTATGGATAACCATTGTTCGTATCATGTTCTTCAAGTCCATTCTGACATAGTGGACAATGTTCGTATATCTCATCTACCTTCACCTGGCAGCTTGCACACATTTTCATTAACGGATCACCTCCGTTCCATTCACTGTCACTTCCACACCATTTTTGGAAAAGCTTCTCACAAAGTTTTTAATAACACCTGTATTACGATAGCCTGTTGTAATGCCAAGAGTCATATTGTCCTTATAGCTTAGTACTGTTATAAAAAGCTCGCTATGACTACATAACGCGGTATACTTTTCCACATAATCCTGCATATTATCAGGCAGCTTCATAACACCAAGGTTGGATATTACAGCTGATACATTTCTTGCTTCTTTTTTAGAAAAATACCTTACCACAGGCTGCTTAATTGCGAGAGGAACCATTCTTATAAAGAACTGATGCTCCAGCTTTTGATACTGGTCCATCTGTGTTCGCACTTCATCTGGCTCAAGGCACTTCTTCATCTTGGTTTCGTATTCTTTGCCAAGCTCTTCTATGGTTTCCTCACCTGTAAATGTATGACTTACAGATATACTGTTAAAGAAGTTGCGTGAAGAAGCGGATGGATAATAGTTTCTAAGATTAACAGGCATACTAATAGTTACTGGATGCTTTCTCTTTAGAAGAGGCATATCGTTATATATTGCCATCATAAGACTTGCACCAAGTAATCCTGATACGCCTATTCCCTTTGACTTAGCCATAACTATCACGTCTTTACCAGACATATTTATTTCAAAAAACTGAAGCTGATTATATGGCAACTTACGACCCCTGATATGATATGCCTTTAAGGCTTTGGCAGAGCTTCTGCCATTATTGCCATGGAAATGCTCGAAGCTGTCTTCCTCACGCTCGTTCTCTGAGCCATCCTTTCCCATATCAATTCCTTGAAGTTTATCTGGATACTTTAGTTTAAGATAATTTAATACTAAAATATTAAGAAATTCCAACGCACCCGAACCATCTGTTAATGCGTGAAATATTTCGAAGTTTATTCTTTTGTGATAATACGAAACGCTATAATGCAGCTTTCCTTTATATTTACTTCCATATAAAACAGGACATGGTCGATCACTTTCCACGCCTATCGTAGGCTCAGCATTAGTTGGTTCTATATAATGCCAGAATAAACCTCGTCTTATACGAACCTGAAAAAGTCTTCGTATTTTAATGGTCTTCTTTAGTGCCTTTTCAAGGATGGCTGGATCCACTTCTTCCTTTAATGTACAGCTTACTCTAAGTGTCCTTGTATCTCTATCATCATTAGTTGCAAGAAACACTTTGGCTACATTATCAACCTTATACCAATTATCTGTACTCATATGTCTCTCGTTTCTTAATAATTCTCTGTATGCTTATACATACTCATATTATCATTATACACAATTTTCCTTATTTTTTTAGTATTGCCTTTCTATCCTTGCTGCATAAACCAAAAAAAGAAGTGGAGACAGCTCCACTTCTTAGAAATATTTATATTTTTATTTGGAACTTACATATCCACATTTTGGACATTTTCCATCTTCATCAAGGGCTATTCCGCATAGCGGACATCTGTCCATTGTCTTCGTCACTTCATATTCCTCACTTGCGGTATTGTCGCCACTGACAAATGTGATTTTCGAAATATTCAGCTTATCCTTTAGTAGGTTGTATGTGATCTTAATCATACCTTCCACTGTCATGGTTTCCTTGGTAACAACTAATCGACAGTTAGGATAGGCCTTTGCCAGCTCGGTTTCGAAAGCACATCCCATCATGGTATTTTGCGGCGCTCCATTCTTGATGCCCTGCTTTTCATACACATCAAGAACTGCTGGCAGAAGTGGGTCATCGCTTCGAAGTATAAGAGCGTGGTCAAAATTCTTTAGAACCGACCACGCTGTCTTCTTGATTTCATTACAGGGAAATACCATATTGACGCCTTCATTAATACTGTCCTCAACTTCTATAGTCATGGTCCCTGTATGTCCATGTAAGTACTGGGCTTCGCCCTTAAACCCATAGAATCTATGAGCATACTGAAGATGAAATGTTGTAATACTTTTCATACTGATTCTCCTTTCGTTCATCATTTAATAATGCAAAATGTTGATTCACATATTAATGATATGAGCGAAAGAAAGTGTTATCAGTATTTTTCAAGATACATATTTTTTACTTTCCTACTGATAATTCTTTTTTCATAAGCTTTTTATTTTCATACATTATCTCATCAGCACGTTTAAATATTGGCTCCACCTGCTTATCATCCTTGTCAGGGTTATATTTCGAATAACCATATGCCACAGAAATTCTAAGCTCCTGCTCTTTGTTAAGCCAGGTTTCCTTCATATTCTTTTTAAAGGTTTCAAATAATTCTTCTATTTCATCATCACTTGTGTCACGTATAATGGCGGCAAACTCATCACCACCTATTCTAAATACGGCACTATGAATAAATGTACGACATATCATTTGACATGCACCCTTTATTAGTGCATCACCCTTTTCATGACCAAGATTATCATTGATATATTTAAGATTATTAACATCAAAGACAGCTATGCCAAAATCAATATTATCATCTCTACTTAGTTCATCCTCGAGAACTTCTATCTGGTAATCATAAGCTGTTCTGTTACGTACTCCTGTAAGAGAATCCTTGTATGCAAGTCCATTGATATGCGCCATATATTCTTTTAATCTAGCAACCGTATTTTCAAAGCTTACTGTCAGCTCACCAATTTCATCGCGCGGTCTCTCAAAATTGAAATCAACTTCATAGTCTCCTTCTGATATTTTATTGGCTATCTGATTAAGCTTCTGTAATGGTGCAGCCATTTTTTTAGTTATTAATATGGTCACTATTACAAATATTACCATCATGGTAAGTGATATTATGATAATACCCTTCATCAAATCATTACGAGATGCATTAATCTCTGATTCAGGAGCTGTAATATTAAGGACCATTCCATTGTTAAGCTCACACTTTGAATTCCACCAACCGTTTTGTATGGTAAAAGAATCACCTATGTTTAGACTTGGATGATATATTATCTTACCTTCCTGGTCAGTAAGGTAAGCATATCCTGATTCGTATACCTTGATACCCTTTACCTGATCAGTAATATGATTAAAGTCAATATCCATTCCCATAACACCAACTGTCATATCCATTTTAAACAGCGGCATGACGTAGGAAATCATATATACATCTGTATTCTGATTGTAATATGGTAGCATCCATATTGGCCTACCTTCATTTATTGGCTGATAATACCATCCAACATGTTCTGTGTCAGATTCATCATATGCCAATATATCAGTGGGAGTAACAGATTTCATCTCTGTTCCAATTGCTTCTCTTGTCATAAATAATCCAGAAGTTGGACCACATATCTCAGGATTTAGTCTATAATAAACCGATACTGCACCTTCCACATGATGAGAAGTATTCCACAGAATACTTCTCATCCTATCTGTGTAGTTTTCATAGTATATCTGATCTGCCAGGTTCATAGGATTAGACAAATCCTCAAGAGCATTGATACTCATATAATTAACAGAGTTTTCAAGTGGTACAAACATCGAATTAATATCAGCGGCCTTTTTCTCGCATATTAACGAAACATACTGATATGCATACTCATCTGTCAGTCTGTTTGTATAATAAATACTTACTGCTCCTATAATAAAAGCGGGTATTATAAGGGCTATCAGTATAAGTATTAATAATTTTGTTCTTATTGAGTTTTTCATAATAACCTCAACTTATTTTGTAGATTAGTTTCCAAACCAGCTATTAATGATTTTCTTCGATGTTCCTTCTTCTTGAAGCTTATCCAGTGCTTCATTGATTGCTGTCTGAAGACCCATATTGTCCTTGCCAATAGCAATTGCAAATTTTTCAACATTAGCTTCATCCCTATAGGCTTCTTCAAAGTCCTCAGGATTACGAGCAACCTGTCCTTCTGTTACTGTTGAATCGCATACTATGGCATCTATCTTTCCAGCCTTCAACTGCTCAAAACAATCTGTCGCCACTTCATTCTCTGTAAGCTCAATTTCCATATCTTCATTGCTCATAAGACTAGTCATTAACTCATCAGATACTGTATCCTTCTGTACAGCTATTTTTAGTCCATTCAAATCCTCAAAACTGTTAATAGATATATCGCTATTTTTAGCGACTACTACTGACTGGTAATTATCTATATATGAACTGGAGAATATCATCTCCTCCAGCCTCTCATCGGTGATAGTAACTGCTGAACATACTATGTCGTATTCTTTTCCTATATTAGTAAATAATGCATCATCCCAAGGTACATCCTTTATTTCTACCTCAAGCCCAAGATGTTTTGCTACTGCATTCACAATATCAACATCTATGCCTATAGCAGTACCTCCATTCGATGCATAATATTCAAATGGTGGATAGTCTATAACCATTCCAACAGTAAGCTTTCCTTCGGTTATTAAGTTAGCCGACGAAATATCTATATATTCCTGGTTAACCTGAAGAAAATTGTCATCACTTTGGTTAGAACTTGTAGTTTCAATGGTGGTAGGAACTGGGGTTTCCTGTGCTATCTCACCCTTTCCAGAACACCCGACAACTGTCATCATACATATAGCGCTTAATAAAAGTACCATACTTTTCTTTAAAAAACCTTTCTTCATACACAAACCCTTTCATTGCAAAAATACTCATAAAAACAAATCCTCGATTTGTTTTTATGAGTATCTTATTTATATTTTTAGATTGTTATCAATATCACTAATCAATTGGCCACGCTCCCCTGGCTTAGTTGACCTCTGTAGCTGCAAGTACTCTTGCACTGTCTGTTAGAGACTTCACAAGATCAGCCACATTGCTTGTAATCTCCTGATTCTGTCTGTTACTCTCATATGTAACATTAGTATGAGCGTATACTTCTTCGGAAATCGCTGAAATTGTCTGAACACTTTCAACAATAACATTGTTGGCACTGTTGAGATTAGACAGTCTCTTATCAAGCATTACCGACTGGTTCTTGATTTCCTCAACATTCTTAACTATTGTATTGAAGCTATTGCCTGTTCTGCTTGCAGCATCAGCCTGACGCTCATTGGACTCTATCATGTTATTAACGGCAACCTCAACCTTCTGAAGCTGATTTGATATATCATTGATAAGTCTTACAATATTCTCTGTTGCACCTGAGGTCTGTCCTGCGAGCTGAGAAATTTCTGATGCAACAACTGCAAAACCCCTACCTGCTTCACCTGCTCTTGCTGCCTCAATAGAAGCATTAAGTGAAAGAAGACTGGTCTGATTGGCAACATTATTGATAAGATCTGTAATCTGATTCATCTTACCAGTTGTTTCCTGGAAGGTTTTAAGAGCTATTGAAACTTCATTACTTGTCTTCATAGAATCATCAGTAAGCTTATTCATCTCTGACATACAGTCACGACCATCAGCTACTGCATCCATTGTTGTAGCTATACTGCTATTAATAATTCTCGAAGCATTTTCAACTTCAGAAGCACATTTTTGGATCTCATCTGTCTGAAGAAGCTGATTTTGTACGGCCTCTGCTGTTTCCTGAGAGCCAGCCTGAACCTCACTCATCGCATCCATAGTACTTGTAACAGAGCTATTAAGAACATTCATCTTATCAGATATTACTTCGATGTCCCTTGTCATGCTACTTGAAACACTGATTATCTTATCAAGAACATCCTTGGTCTTATCTTTTTCCGATGTAATCCTTGCTTTGTTAATATCCTGGAAAGCCAGAGAAGTTCTAACAGTAAGTATGATATATACAACGACTAATATCATAAGGAAAATCTGTATTTCATATACAGGCATATTCTCAGAATTAATATTACCTACTATAGCCTGTCTGATTATATCAATAACATTAGCTGTTACAACACCGATACCCATCAACGCCGTGTACCTTTTGTCCATATATAATGTGACTATTAAAAGCATTGGAATAGCATATGTAAATACAAGATTGTTTGCTGCCGTGAATAAAACAAAGATATAAAGAACAGCAAATCCAATTCCTACTGCATGACGTATTATTGAACTGCTTTTATCTTTATTATAGAAAAACCACGCTAGTGCTACTGGAATAATACATAACACTATAACTGCTACTGTATATGGCAGGTTTCTATGACCCTTTATTCCTTCCATAAGATAAGCAATTGCGATAACAGCATCCATTATAGTTACAGAAAGCGAAACCATATGGTTAGCTAATTCTGCTTCCTTTTTATTTGACATATTTTGTGAATTAAATAATGTACCCATAAGACTACTCCTTTAACAAATACATATCCTTCAATACACAATATTTTAACATTTTTTATGCTAATTTTACAAGTATTTTGTCTCTCCCTGCCCATTATTTGTGAAATTTAATCAATTAACCCCAACAATTCGTAGCATCTTTTCTCTATCCACAATATATGGACAATTTTTCAGCTTCATTTCATTTGACAATATCTCTTCTGCACATAAAATAAGTATCTCATCATCTAATTTTTCTGCTGTGCAGACCTTAGAATAAAAATCAGCAAGCTCATCGACGTCACTAAAATCTGACCAGGATAATACATTATCTCTGTCAGTCTTGTCAGCCTCGCGAATATATCCAGCCTGAAAATATCCAACTCCCATTCCATGAGGCATACCCCTTCTTACAGTAACAGGATAACTAAGGCCATGAGGAAGACTGGTACCTGTCATGGAAATAGCCATACCTGCCATGGAGGAAGCAAGCATCATATTATCAAGGTCCTTTGATGTTACCTCTCTTTTACCACTTAATACTTCCTTACTTCTAGACCATACCTTTAGACCCTTTTCAACCATCATACGGCTATAGTCAGTGGCATTGGTATTGATATAGCTTTCGTAAAAATGAGCCAGTGCATCCACTGCTGTGTTATGAAGAACACTGGCAGGTGCGTAACCCAGGTATTTACTGTCTACTAAAGCGAACTTTGGAAAAACTTTATGTGGTATTGAACCCTTGGCCAGAAGCTCTGTTCTTGTAAGAATCGAATATGGAGTTACCTCTGAACCAGTTCCACAGGTAGTAGGCACAGCCACTACTGGCAGGGCTTCATCGCTTCCTTTTGTATATAAATAGTCCTTATCCTTATCACTATGATGGATCATAAGAGCTATGGCCTTGGCCGCATCTAGTGGTGAACCACCACCAATACCTATTACAAAGTCCACCTTATTCTCTATGCCCATATCCCTGGCACGCATAACTGTATCAACACTTGGGTTTTCTTCTATCTCGTTAAATATTACATATTCCTTATTATTGCTGGTAAGTGCAGTTATAACATCACCTAGTGAACCATTGGCCTTGGCCGAGCTTCTTCCAGTTACGATAAGAGCCCTATTACCAAGATTACTCCACTCCTTACTTTTATTGATGACTACCTCTTTCTCCTGATATACCTTGGTTGGCATATAAAAAAACATATTCCTGTTTCCTTTCATTTAGTCTTCACAAGACTTCATTAATTTTTTACTATTTTTACGCTTTTTTAATTGTTGAACTGACCAATACTGTTGTTTAGTATCTGTGCACTATATAAGAACAATACATCCTTGCCCTTAAAATCCACGAATCGTCCTATCATGGCTGGGCTGATATATCTTATATCAACAAGAGTAACCTTGCTGTATCCACCAGCAAGAAGCGGTGCAATACTGCTGCCAAATGAATCCCTGAATATAATGAGCTCATCGTCATTATTTGCCTCCGGATTTTCTATTGTTATAAGTGCTTTTGAACCTGTCAGGAATAGCTCGTATCCGTCCTTGCCATTACCCTTATTCTTATCATAAACATCTATTCTCTCAGGAGAACCTGTATCGTGGCAATATGCCTTTAGGCTATCCACATAATGACCAGTCATATACATAATACTGTCTTTTTTGATGGGAAGTGCAAGCTGATTGTAATATACTCCTTCAAATGAAGTTGTAAAAAGAGTCTCACATAATATTGTATTATCTGTACGCTTGGCGAATCCTTCTCCCGTCATTGTTTCAAGCAAATAATCGTTGACGCCAAGAAGCGTTTCCTGCTTCCAGTGAGTATCAGTATAATAATAATTCTTAAGTCCAAGCTGATCTCGAAGGTCTACAAAAGTCATTTTATCTTTTGTCACATCTCTAAATCCATCAATGAACTTATCATAATCGTAGGTTACGTATCCTATGCTGCCTGACATATAATAATTCTTGTCTGGAATAATGGCAAAAAAGACATCAGAATCTTCAAGATAATTGTCATAAATATAATTAATTCTATTCAGAGACCACTCCACACTGTCTTCATTAATATTGTATTCCAGTTTGGATATATACCCATCCTTAAGGCACAGATTATTATTCTCTAGTTTACCAAGAAGATACAGACTGCTTGCTGCATCCACCGTTCTAAATTCCTCTCGTAGTGGAAATTGATCCTGAAAATATGTTTCAAATTCATCCATAAGACTTGTTTTCCCAGTCGGTGCCAGAATCTTTGACATACTTATCTTGGGAAAACTGGCAAGAGCCCTTCTCTCACTATAAGACCATTCCTTATCTTCACTTATTAATGAGAAAATGGATAGGCCAAAGATCAAAAAGGCGGCTACTGCAATATTAACGATATTTTTTACCTTATCACTCATATCCGCCTCCTAAAATCTAAAATACAGGAATGGATTGAATGATCCATTAACAAGACATCCTGTACATATAATTAACAAAAGACCAATGAATATTGGTTCAAGTATATTGATGTATTTTGCCACATTTTTATTGGCACAAAGCTTCTTCATAGCAAAGGCAGGAAGACCTGTTGCGCCAATTATAGCTAGGAGTATCAAAGGGCCATAGTTTAACAGCATAAACATACTCTCCATGGTCCATACTGGAACCTTGCCCATACAAAACATTCTGGCCATATTGCTCACAGATTCACCAATATCAGTACCATCGAATATTACGAAGCTTATGACTACAAGGAGTATAAGATATATATGTCCTATTATCTTGGTTTTCTTAAGCTGATTTAATAAAAACAGCTTTTCTAGCATAAGAAGTACTGCAAAATACAATCCCCAAATCACAAAGTTCCAGCTGGCGCCATGCCATAATCCAGTGGCCATCCACACCACGAATATATTGAATATCCATCGCAGCTTTGATACCCTGTTGCCTCCTAGTGGTATATAAAGATAATCTCTAAACCACTGACCCAGAGTCATGTGCCATCTTCTCCAAAACTCTGTTACAGAGCCTGAAACATATGGATAGTTGAAATTCTCTGGAAACTCGAATCCCATTAATTTACCTAGTCCAATAGCCATATCACTGTAGCCTGAAAAATCAAAGTATATCTGAAGAGATGCAGCCATCGCATATAGCCATACATATATAACAGAAGGTGACTCAGTAACCTTATAAGCCTCTACAAGCATACCAAGGGTATTGGCTATAAGAACTTTTTTACCAAGTCCAATTACAAATCTTCTTATTCCGTCAGATATTTTCTGCGACGAATGAACTCTCGATGTGAGTGAAACCTCTATATCCTTGTACCTGACAATAGGTCCGGCAATAAGCTGAGGAAACATAATGATATAAGTTGCAAGATTAATGATGTTTTTTTGAGCTTTCACGTCGCCGCGATATACATCTATAACATAGCTCATCATCTGGAAAGTATAGAAGCTGATACCAATAGGAAGAGCCATATGAAGTAATGGTATCTCTTTATTTAATACTCCATTCACCGTAGAAATAAAGAAGTCTGTGTATTTATAATATCCAAGGATTCCAAGACTTATCACAACAAGAAAAGCCACCAAAACATTTTTGGCAGCCTTACTCTTAGTTGTTTCCATTAGTAATCCAAGACCATATCCAATTAATATCGTTGCTATTATTAGTGGTAGAAACCTTGGCTCACCAAAGCCGTAGAACACAAGACTACTGATTAGTATCACTGTGTTCCTTAGCTTACTAGGCGATATAAAATACAATATTATTACTATTGGTAAAAAATAATATAAAAAAGTTATACTTGAAAATAGCATATTATCCCATTTAATTAATAATTCTGATCTACTACTATCTCTGCTCCGGCAAGTGCTGATATACCACCCATGAAGTCATCAACTATCATACCATCACCATAAGCATATATCACGTAGTCACCGTAAGTAGCTATAACAATCTTTTCTGGTATACCACATACAAACTGGGTATTCATGAAACCATCCTTAATTTTATCTGCAGCGTCGCTTGCAGCCATTCCATCAAGCTTAACAGAAACTCCTGTAAATGTATTGCTGTTCATCATATGAACAAGAGAAGCTATCTTAGCAGCGCTACTCTGAACATCGGTTGGAACAAGTAATGTATTAGTGAGCATGTTTTCATCAGTAAGGGCAACCTCTCCAGCTGCTCCATCCACGCTGTTTTCTATGCTTCCTCCAAAACATGGAAACTTACCGTCCTCAGCCATCTCGTTCCATATATTGTCTAATACTGTGACAGCATCCATATCCTCTATATTAGCATCAGTATCAACTGTCTGATTGTCTTCATCACCATCAGTAGTTACATCAGTAGTTACTTCTGTAGATACATTGCTGTTATCGCTACCATCACTATTATTATCTGTATTAGTACATCCTACCATAACAGCCATAGATCCTGCTAATAATAATCCTGTTATTATTACTTTATTAATATTTCTTTTCATAAATATTGCCTCCTGTCTTGTAATAATTTTAAATCTTTTCTTTAGTTTAATA
>JAZRXF010000090.1:0-12832 GCA_045600085.1 Lachnospiraceae bacterium | reverse complement strand
AGATTTTCCTTTACAACAATTTTTTCTCCGTTTTCGATATAGCCTATTCGTTCCGATTCAGCGGATGTTTCCTTTCTTACATTAAGTCTACTGCACTGAACGGTGGCATATACAGTGAGATAATCACTGGCTCGTTCGGCGGCTTCTGCCCCGGAATAGAAGTATTCTTCGAAAATATATCCAGTAACATTACCGCTTGTAATATAGAACCACTTGTTGCCGTCAGAATCGGTTGCAGAATCAAGTATGGTTCCTACAGCGCCTCTGTATATATATCCAACAACTTCGCTGTCAGTTGATGCTTCCTTACGAACATTAACGTAAGTATCAGGATGTGCTATGGCGAGATTGTAGTATTCATCCAGGTCTTCTTCATCTGCAATCTGATTGTCACTAACGGTTGCATCGCATGTCTCATCATTAAGTGAAGCGGTGGCGAGCATTGCTTCATCAGAACCAGGATTGGCGCCATATTCAGATAAATAAATATCATATACTTCGTAATCAGTTTCGGCAAATGCTCCGGCTGATACAAGCGTTAGGTTGCTTCCTGGCAAAGTGTCTATTGTGAGATCTACTAAGCTGGCGCCCGCCTGTTCTAGCGATGGGACCTTGATATCTGATGTACTCGAACGTAATGCCGACACTAAAGATATAAGTAGCAATACTAAACATATAGCGAGTGCTGCTAATATACAGATAGCCTGTTTTGATAAATTTTTAATTAAATTTTTAATCGGTTTCATACTAATTTCACATTAATCTTCTTCAATAATTCTTATTTCAAGATAATCGAAGTCAATACTTTCGACGAAGTTATCTTTTGTAAAACGAACAAAAGAGAATTTCTTGAAATCCTTAATGTTACTTTCGAGCCATATAGGACTGGTAAGCTCCAGCATTTTACATATTTCGTCAAGACCTTGAAATACCTTATGGGTACGAGTGTCGTCACCTGAAATCTTGGCTACATGGTCTTTTAATAAATGATTGTTGGACATAACTTTGCCCCATAATCTAAACATAACGCGGGTCCTTCCCAAATATATTTTATATGGCTGCGCAGAATACAATAATAACATAAAAAAGGTACATCTGTAAAACTTTTGTAATATTTGCTATAATATATCGTGGAGGGAATGAAGAAATGAAATACATACCAAATGACGTACCAGAGGTCGACAAATGGACAGAGGTCAATCTAGTATATGAATCAGCACTAGCGCAGATGGAGGCCAGACTGAAAGTCCTTAATAGCGAGTTTCAGATGGTTCATAATTATAATCCGATTGAGCATATTAAGAGTCGTATTAAGACTCCGGAAAGTATAGTTAAAAAATTAAAAAGTAAGGGCATTGAACCTACGATAGAAGCTATGGTAGAGCATGTTAATGATATCGCAGGCATACGTATTATCTGTTCATTTACATCGGATATTTATCGTATAGCAGATCTTGTTTCGAATCAGAGCGACATAGAAGTGATTTCTATTAAGGACTATATTAAACAGCCTAAGCAAAGCGGTTATCAGAGTTATCATATGATAATCACGGTGCCAATATATTTGTCAACAAGGACAGTTGAGGTTAAGGTTGAAATACAGATACGTACTGTAGCCATGGACTTTTGGGCAAGTCTTGAGCATAAGATTAAGTACAAATTCGAAGGAAATGCCCCTCAATATATTAAGCAGTCGCTTATTGATTGTGCGCAGATGGTTTCAGCCTTGGATGATGAGATGCTTCGTCTCAATGATGAGATACGTAAGCTTACAGAGGAGAATAAGGCAGAACACCCATAATATTGAATATTTTCTTCAATAATGTTAAAATATATCAGTTGTTTTATGTCTTTATAGAATAATGGAAATCTAAGGGAGAATACTTAGGAGGTTACTATAAATGGATAATTTTATGGATAAGCTTGCAGAAAGATACAATGCTCAGGAAATGATTAGAGCCAATTCACAGGCTGAGACTAATCAGATGGAAGGTCTTAAGGAGCAGGTTGAAGCTTATGAGGCAGTTCTTCAGGAAATGCGCAAGCTTAATTATAAGAATACAGAGTTAACTGAAAAAATGTATTCTCTTGTTGATGAGAGTATAGAAAAGGTTCGTACTCTTAAGATAGAAGCATCAGAAAATGGAGCTAATACAGAGCAGATATCAAGAGAAATGTCCGATGCAGTTATTGGAACTGTAAAAGAGGCTCTTGATTTCATGGATGCTAAGGTTGATGCCATTGCAGATAGCCAAAACGCCATTCAGGATAAGCTTTCTAATCTCTCTGTTGATGTGGAGGTTCCTTCATTAAATAATGACCAGATTAATACCTTTACACAGTCTGTAGAAGGTGTTAGTGAGCAGGTGTATGGTCTTTCTAATACATTGACATCGTCAATGGGTGCAATGGATGAGAAGCTTACTGGCATCGAGCTTATGATTGAGGAAGTTAAGGATGCAATTGAAGCGGTAGGTCAGGTTAATGAATCTGGTGATGAAGTTGATAATGTTATTAATGAAGCAGCGCCAGAAGAAACAATTGACAGAAGTGCCGAGCTAACAAACGGATTCGAAGGTATTGGTAGCAGTTTAGAAGTTGTTACTAATAGTATTAATGGACTTAATACTAGTGTAGAAGGTATTAACAGTAGTTTAGAAGAAAAGAGCGCAACAGTATTTACTGTTATTAATGATATTAATGAAAAAAATAATGAGATAGATACATATGTAAGAAGTATATGGGATTCTGTTGAGGCTCAAAAGGGCGCTATTCAGTCTATTATTGATAAGCCATCGTCAGGAAGAGAGTCTGATGAGATGCGAGCAGCGGTTGTTGAGATTGCAAGCTCAGTAGAAGAGATTCGTGCAGGACTTCATAATGTACAGAGCGTTCAGTCAGAATCAAAGGATACTCTTAAGACATCTCTTGACAGTGCTATTTATGGACTTAAGCAGGATAATAGAGAAATCGTTGAATTTGTTCAGCGCATGAATACTAACCTTATGGCTAGTGTGAATGATCCAGATAAGGACAAGAAGGAAGAAGAGGCTGTAGCTAAAGAAGAGGCTAGAAAGCAGGAAATAGAAGAACGATTCAAACAGACAGAGGACTTTATGCACAAGGAAAGTGTTAAAGTTTACAGAAATGTACAGGCTGTTGTCAATGAAAAGATGGATCGCCATGCTGATAATGTTGAGCTTGGTAATAAGCAGCTTGTAGCTCAGGTGGCTCAGGTTAAAACAGTAGCTGTTATAGCAGCATTACTTAGTGGTATTGATATTATTATCAATGTTCTTAAGATATTTGGAATCATATAATTAAGTAGTTTTTATGAAGGCAAAATCGAAATATGATGGGGCCAGAAGCCTTGCTATTATTAAGGTGGCCCTGTTTGTAATATTGATTAATATATTATTTTTCCCTACCCTAACCCGCTTTACACTTCAGGGTAATAATCGTTTTACAATTTTTATGGGGAATGTACCTGTCGGTGTCACAGATGATGCTGGCGGGATTTTTGAGTGCTATCGCGAAGCAAGAGCTCAGGTGGCACGAGAAAATCCAGGTATGACACTTATAGACTATATACCAGTTTCTTATGAGGGTGAAGAGGTGGTATATGGCGAGGTTGATTCCAAAGAACTGATTATAGCCAATATGAAAGCAGAGCTTCTTGGTCACAAACAGGAAACAATGTCTAGTGCATACGTTGTTAAAGTTGGTGATATGATATTTAGTTTATCGTCAGCTGATGAGGTAAAGAAGCTTTTTGGACAGGCTGTTTCTAGGTATGATGTGAGTGGTGATTTCGAAGTGGAGCTCATTCTTGATAGTAGTCGTGAGTTAAGTGTTCTGGATGCTCTTGTTGAGAAAAAAGAAGCTAGTGGTTCGGATATGGCCATAGATTTTACTACGGCAGGTTTCGAAGGAGATTTTACCTATGATAAAGATGAGCTACTAAGAGAAAGCTCAGCAGGCTTTGATTCTTTCGAATATGGCATAGAATCTATAGGATTCTCTGAAAAAATAGAAATAGCTGAAGCGTATGTACCTAATGATGAACTGGTTGATTATGAAGTCGCTTTTGACAGACTATTTAATGAACAGGAAGTACAGCAAATTTATAAGGTTCAGTCAGGTGATACTTTGTCAGGGATATCTGTTAAGGTTGGTCTTCCTATGTCAGATATTATTGCTTTAAATAGCAATATTGAAAGTGAGCATTCAGTTATTAATATTGATCAGGAAATTATCATTACAGTACCTGAACCAGAGGTTTCCATTGTTTGGACAGAGGTTGCCAAGCTAGAAGAAGCTTATAACAAGCCTACGGAGTATATTTATAACGACAATTGGTTTACTAATCAGCAGGTTACTCATCAGCAGCCGTCAGCCGGTTATCATGAGGCAGTACTGGAGATTTCTCACAATAATAATTCAGTTGTTAGTAAAGAAACAGTTTATGAGGAAATTCTGATAGAACCAGTAGGTAAAATAGTTGAGGTAGGAACAATGATACCTCCTACATATATTAAGCCACTCGCAGGTGGTATGCTTTCGTCAAGGTTTGGATATAGAAAGAGCCCTGGTGGAAGAGGATCAACTAACCACAAGGGTGTTGACTGGGCTACACCACGAGGAACACCAATCTATGCATCATGCGGTGGTAGTGTTGTTAGTGCAGGATGGTCAGGTGGATATGGTTATTGTGTATATCTTACTCATCCTGACGGTAAGCAGACTAGATATGCACATCTTAGTTCATGTGCAGTATCAAAGGGTCAGAGTGTTTCACAGGGCCAGATTATCGGATATAGTGGTAATACTGGTAACTCTACTGGACCACATCTTCATTTTGAGATTATTGTTAATGGTGTGCAGGTTGATCCATTTAACTATTTATAGTTTTGAAAGCAAAAGAGTGCACTATATCTAGTAGTTGTTTTTGACAATTACATTGTGATAGTATATAATACGTTGTGGGTTTACGTATATTTATTGAACCCTAGTAAACAAGAGGTACGTTATGGAAAAGTACGCAATCAAGGGCGGCACTCCTCTTAGCGGAGAGGTTGAGATTGGAGGAGCCAAGAATGCAGCGCTAGCAATACTTGCAGCTGCTGTTATGACAGATGAGCCCGTGATAATTGATAATATGCCAGATGTACGAGATACCAATGTTCTTATGCAAGCCATGGAAAGTATTGGTGTTAAGATTGAACATTTGGATCGCCATACAATTAAACTTGATAGTTCTAACCTTAAGGATAGTGTAATTGATGACGACTATATGAAGAAGATTCGTGCATCGTATTATATGATAGGAGCTCTTCTTGGTAAGTGTGGAAGAGCAGAAGTTCCGCTTCCTGGTGGATGTAATATTGGTATCAGAGCCATAGACCAGCATCTTAAGGGATTTAGAGCGTTAGGAGCAGTTGTTTGTATTGAGCATGGCAGTATTGTTGCAGAGGCTGACAGCCTTCATGGTAATCATATCTTTATGGATAAGGTTTCTGTAGGTGCTACAATCAATGTAATGATGGCTGCTTGTATGGCAAGTGGTAAGACTACCATAGAAAATGTTGCCAAAGAACCACATGTAGTTGATTTAGCAAACTTCCTTAATAGTATGGGCGCCAATATAAAGGGTGCAGGTACTGACGTTATTAGAATTCAGGGTGTAAGCAGACTTCATGGTACCGAGTATACTATTATACCTGATCAGATAGAAGCAGGAACATTTATGATGGCAGCTGCGGCTACGAAAGGCGATGTTCTTGTTAAGAATGTCATTCCAAAACATCTTGAGTGTATTACAGCCAAGCTTGTTGAGATAGGTTGCAGAGTTATTGAGTACGATGATGCTGTCAGAGTCAGTGCGAGTGGAGTATTAAATACTACTCAGGTTAAAACTCTTCCATATCCAGGTTTTCCAACTGATATGCAGCCACAGATGACAGTATTACTTGGAACAGCGTCTGGTACAAGTATTGTTACAGAAAGTATTTTCGATAATAGATTCAAGTATGTTGATGAACTTGCCAGAATGGGCGGTTGCATCAAGGTTGAAGGTAATACAGCTATTATTACTGGTGTTGAGAAATATTCCGGTGCTACAATTACAGCTCCAGACCTTCGTGCGGGAGCAGCACTTGTTATTGCGGGACTTGTAGCTGAAGGTGAAACTATTATTGATGATATTAAGTATGTAGAGCGAGGCTATGAGGATTTCGAAAAGAAACTTCAGGGACTTGGTGCTAATATGATTAAAGTTACATCAGAACATGATCTTAATATGTTTAGATTAAAAGTTGTAATGTAATTGGTGGATTTATGAACCTTTAAAAGTTATTTTTGTAAGTGACTTTTAAAGGTTTTTTTCTGGGAAGATTTCTTAGAATGGATATAAGTTAATTGGGTAATAACGATGTTAGATAGTATTGATATAAAAAAAATAGAAGATGCATTAAAAGAAATAATTAATGAAAGACTTCGGGTACTTACGATAAGTAAGCCGCTGGGCCATAGTGATATTAAGAAAATACAACTTCGTCCAATTAAGCTAAATGGTGCCATTAAATATCAGGAGTCAAGATTTTCAGAGAATAAGGTATATCATGATAACCTTGATGCGAGCCAGGCTATAATCAAGTTTTTAGAGGTGTTTAAAGAACCGGAATATGGTCAGCTTGAGGCAGAGTTTCTTGATGGGAAAATGCATGTCCTTGTGAGTAAAAAGGGAACCGTAACCATTAAAGCTAAAAAATCAAAGGATACTAATTGTAATGCAGCAGTTAATTCTGTGCAGGGCCACAATAGAACTAAGAATTATATATTAAGCGATGGAACTCCAGTTGATTTTCTAGTGGCTCTTGGTGTTCAAATGCCAGATGGCAAGGTTGTTAAGGCGAAGTATGATAAGTTTAGACAGATAAACAAGTATTTGGAGTTTGTAAAGGATGTTCTTCCTTCCATAAAGGATAAGGATGTTATAAAAATAGTCGACTTTGGATGCGGAAAGTCGTATCTTACATTTGCACTTTATTATTATCTAAAGGTTATTAATGATTTTAAAGTTGATATAATTGGGCTGGACCTTAAAAGTGATGTTATTGATACATGCAACAAACTAAAGGATAAGCTAGGGTATAAAGAACTTCGATTTATGCAAGGTAACATTAAGGACTACAATGGCCAAGAATCAGCCGATATGGTTGTAACATTGCATGCTTGTGATACAGCAACAGACTATGCTATAGCCAAGGCCATAGGGTGGAATGCCTCTGTTATTATGACAGTTCCATGTTGCCAACACGAACTAAATGGTCAGATAAAAGCTAGAAATGTGGACGGATTAGAATCTGTATTAAAATATGGCATTATCAAAGAGCGTATGTCAGCGCTTATTACCGATGCATATAGGGGCAATTGCTTGGAACAGGCCGGATATGATGTTCAGATAATGGAATTTATTGATATGGAGCATACACCAAAGAACATTCTTATAAGGGCTGTGAAGAGCAACAAGAAAATGACAACAAAGGCAGCAGCTAGTTCACAAGGCATAGAAGAACTAAAGAAACTTACAGAGTATATGAATATAAATCCAACACTTGGTAAACTGCTTGAGTTATAAGGAGAGTGCAATGAATGATGAAACAGTGAGTATTTATTATGATCCTGAAGTGGATATTCCAGGATCGATAGGGGAGCTTAAATTATGGTATGAGTATCAAAATCTACCACCTCAGTCAGTTACTCGTTTTTTTATAGGAGAAAATTATACACAGCCTAAAGCATTTGGTATATATCAGGAAGGTGAGAATTTTATTGTCTATAAGAACAAGGCTGATGGAAGCAGGGCTATTAGATATAATGGTAAAAATGAAAGCTATGCCGTAAATGAATTATTTGAAAGATTAGTTCAGGAAATTGATAACCAGGGATATCACATTAAGACTGACGTGAGAAAGTATTATAACCGATCACGTTCGATAATGGAACCAGGGGAATATACAAAGAGACCTCCTGTACGAAAGCAAAATAAGAGTACTACAGATATAGTGACTACTATTTTAGTTATACTTTTCTATATTTTCTTGTTTGTGGTAGCTGCTAGCAATGCCACAGGACATGGTTCAAGTAGTGGCTCAAGAAATTCGTATCATAATTCATATCATAATTATGATTATGGTAACAGTTGGAGCTCTGGATCGGATTGGGGGTCTAGCTGGGATTCCGGATCGGATTGGGGGTCTAGCTGGGATTCCGGATCCACAGACTGGGGTAGTGACTGGTAATGGTATTATCAAGATATAAAAAAGAAATCATTGTGTGACCAATGATTTCTTTTTTTTAAAGTTTATCTTAGCATATGTTTTATATTAAAGAGCTTTTTTTAATGCATCAACCTTATCAAGTTTCTCCCATGGAAGGTTGAGATCGTTACGTCCAAAGTGACCGTAAGCAGCTGTCTGCTTGTAGATTGGTCGACGAAGATCAAGCATCTTGATGATTCCTGCTGGACGAAGGTCAAAGTTCTCGCGTACTGCTGCAAGAATCTTCTCATCAGAAATCTTTCCTGTGCCAAATGTATCCACACGTACAGAAGTTGGAACTGCAACACCGATTGCGTATGAAAGCTGAATCTCACACTTATCAGCAAGACCTGCTGCAACTACGTTCTTAGCAACGTATCTGGCTGCATATGCAGCTGAACGGTCAACCTTTGTACAGTCTTTACCAGAGAAAGCTCCACCACCGTGACGAGCCATTCCGCCGTATGTATCTACAATAATCTTACGACCTGTAAGACCAGCATCGCCATGAGGACCACCAATTACAAATCTACCAGTTGGATTAATAAAGAACTTTGTTGCATCATCAACTAATTCCTTTGGAAGAACTGGCTCGAATACATACTTCTTGATATCTTCGTGAATTTGCTCCTGAGTCACATCCTCGTCGTGCTGTGTTGAAAGAACTACAGCCTCCAGTCTAATAGGCTTATCATTTTCATCATATTCTACAGAAACCTGAGTCTTTCCATCTGGACGAAGGTATGTAAGTGTTCCATTCTTTCTAACTTCTGTAAGCTTAAGTGCAAGCTTGTGAGCAAGGTCGATAGAGTATGGCATATATGAGTCTGTTTCATTTGTTGCATAACCAAACATCATACCCTGATCACCAGCGCCTGTGTCAAGGTCGTCACCAAGATTACCTTCCTTGGCTTCAAGGGCTTTATCAACGCCCATAGCAATATCAGCTGACTGTTGGTCAAGTGCTACGAATACTGCACATGAATTTCCATCAAGGCCTTTCTTTCCATCATCATATCCGATTTCAGTTACAGTCTTTCTTACGATTGCAGGAATATCAAGCTGAGCTTTTGTTGTAATCTCACCAGTTACTAATACAAAACCTGTACAGCTGGCTGTCTCACATGCTACACGGCTCATAGGGTCCTGTTCGAAGCATGCATCAAGGATTGCATCTGATACCATATCGCAGACTTTGTCTGGATGTCCTTCTGTTACTGACTCTGAAGTAAATAATTTTTTCTCCATGTTTTCCTCCTAAAAAAACAGGTCCGCTCATTATAAGCGGACCATTAACTACATATCTATGATCCTCTTATTGTTCGAAAACGAAAAGTCCTAGAAATACTAAGATTTTTTCTCGCTCAGGTAGGCACCTTCCTGTCAACGAATCAATCAGGGGTTGCCGTGGCTTCACAGATCCTATGTATCTCCACCACTCTGAATAAGAGAAATATATTTTATTCGTGTTTAAGAATACATTAACGATACTTTGATGTCAATAGTTTGATTTTTTTTGCTTGAAAATTTATAATTATATCATAGTAAAGAAGCCAATTTTTGTGAGTGCTTTTTTATTTAGTGAGGGGTTATTGAGTATATGAAACATGTTCTAATTTCAGTTCTTATTCCTGGCATGATTACAGCTGAGGATATATATGATAAAGGGAAAAAGTTAATACTTCCAAAGGGCTTAACACTGACAGACAAAGCCATTATGAGATTGGAATCATATGATATCGAGTCTATTCGGATTGAGGATCCAATAGGCATTGATGTGGAAGACATCGATGAACTGCCAGTAATCATAGAAGCTCCAAAGGTGGCTGATGTTAAAGAGGAGTCGAATATCCTTTCTATGATAGAAGGCAGATTAGAGGCTACTAGGATAGATGAGACCTTAAAGTCTGAAGATGTTAACGTTTCCAGTGAAGTGTCCTCGTCAAAGAATGACGAGCAGCCAAAGATTAGTTCAAACATTGAAATTCATGAGTTTGAAGAACCATCACATCATGAAAAGATTCAAAATGATCCGAAGTTTAAATCTTTTAAGAAGGGCTTTTCTCGTAACGTAACGGCGTTAAAAGGTCAGCTTAACGAAATAGTTGAGCGTAATTCACCAATTAACGTTGATAATATGCTAGAACCAACAATGGCATTACTTTCAGCAGAAGAAAATAATACATTTGGTGTGTTTGATATGCTTCATAATATGCGTCAGTTTGATGACCTCACCTTTACGCATAGTATGAATGTTGCATTAATATGTAATGTGTTTTCGAAGTGGCTTGGAATGTCTCCAGAAGAGATTAAACTGGCGACAGCTTGTGGAATGCTTCATGATATAGGCAAGCTAAAAATAGAAGATTCTATTATAAAGAAACCTGATAAATTAACGGATTCTGAATATGCAAGGATAAAGCTTCATCCAATAGAAGGCTATAAGATACTGCAGCATCAGAATATAAATGAGCATATTAAAAATTCGGCCTTGATGCATCATGAAAAGTGTGATGGCTCAGGATATCCACTAAAGCTACCAGCTGAGAAAATAGATTATTATGCTAAGCTTGTTGCTATAGCTGATGTTTACGATGCAATGACAAGTGCCAGAGTTTACAGAGGCGCACTTTGCCCATTTAAGGTTATCGAAATATTTGAGCAGGAAGGACTTCATAAGTATGATGTGGTTCTTATCATGACCTTCCTTGAAAATGTTATCAATACATATATAGACAACCGAGTTCAGTTGTCAGATGGTCGTATAGGTGTGGTTAAGTGGATTGATAAAAACAATTTATCAAGACCAATGATTCAACTAGCGGATCAGACATTTGTTGAACTCGCGAAGTATAGGGATTTAAAGATAGAAAGAATTTTATAAGTTTATGTCTTTTGTACATCTTCACACTCATACAGAATATAGTCTTCTTGATGGGTCCAATAGAATAAAAGAATATGTAAAATGTGTTAAAGAACTTGGGATGACGGCAGCTGCTATCACAGATCATGGTAGCATGTTTGGGGTTATCGATTTTTATGAGGAGGCCATTAAACAGGGCATTAAGCCGATTATAGGCTGTGAAGTTTATGTGGCTCCTGGTTCAAGATTTGACAAAAGTGGCAGTACGGGTGAAAAAAATTATTTTCACCTTGTTTTGTTGGCAAAGAATAATGAGGGATATCAAAACCTTATTAAGATAGTATCCAAAGGATATACAGAGGGCTTTTATTATAAACCTCGTATTGATTATGAATTGCTTGAACAGTATCACGAAAATTTGATTGCTTTATCAGCGTGTCTTGCTGGCGAGGTGCCGTCACTTATCAGAAGTGGTAGAAATGATGAGGCTAGAGCTGTTGCACTTAAATACAAGGAACTGTTCGGGGAGGATAATTATTATCTTGAGCTTCAGGATCATGGTATTGCCGCTCAAACCACTGTTAATATGGAACTCATGAAAATAAGCCGTGAGCTAAATATACCACTCGTTGCAACCAATGATATTCATTATACTTATAAGTCGGATTACGAGGCTCACGATGTGCTGCTATGCATACAGACAGGTGCAAAACTTACTGATGAAGGTCGTATGACTTATGAACCAGAGCAATTCTATGTAAAGAGTGAAGAGGAAATGAGAGCACTCTTTCCTTATGCTGCGCAGGCCATAGATAATACTGCTAAGATTGCAGATATGTGTGATGTTTCTTTTTCATTTGGCGAGACGAAGCTTCCTAGATTTGATGTGCCAGAAGGCTATGATGCATGGACATATCTTAATAAACTGTGTCTTGATGGCCTGAAATATCGTTATCCTGATAACTATGAAGAGAACAAGCCACGACTTGACTACGAGCTTGGTATCATTAAGAATATGGGTTTCGTAGAGTATTTTTTAATAGTTTGGGATTTCATCAATTATGCCAAAAGTAAGAATATAATGGTTGGCCCTGGTAGAGGAAGCGCCGCAGGAAGTCTTGTTGCATATTGTCTTCGAATAACCGAGCTTGATCCTATTAAGTATAATTTGCTTTTTGAAAGATTCCTTAATCCGGAACGTGTAACAATGCCCGATATAGATGTTGACTTTGCTGATGTTAGACGTCAGGAGGTCATTGATTATGTGGCTGAAAAATATGGCGCTGAAAAAGTTGTTCAGATTGTTACTTTTGGAACCCTGAAGGCAAGAGCAGTCATCAAGGACGTTGGCCGCGCAATGGATATCAATTTCGATTTGGTTAATCAGATAACGAAAATGATTCCGCAGGAACTCGGAATGACCATTGCTAAAGCTCTTGAGATTAATATTGAACTTCGTGATAAGTACGAAACAGATGACGAAATTCACAGACTTATAGATATGAGCCTGCAGCTTGAAGGACTTCCAAGGCATGCCTCAACACATGCATCAGGTGTTATTATATGTCGTGATGCAGCCGATGATCTAGTCCCTCTTTGTACAATCAATGGTGGACCGCCAATGGCGCAGTTCCCAAAAGATACGTGC
>JAZRXF010000089.1:0-7963 GCA_045600085.1 Lachnospiraceae bacterium | reverse complement strand
TGAGCTTGATGTTAACTCCACTCTCTCTACTTTCCTGTGAAGGAGAGATGAATGTTCTTCCAATATATTTATTCTTAGTAAATCCAATCGCATAAGGTATGCCGGATTCCTCAGAATATCCAAGTGCTGCTTCAAGACCACTATCAGGAACTCCGATTACAAGATCGGCATCTACAGCATGCTCCTTAGCAAGGAATGATCCTGCTTTTCTTCTTGCTGCACTAACTGATGCACCATCGATAACTGAATCTGGTCTTGCAAAATAAATATATTCAAATACACAAAGTTTCTTTGGTACTCTTTCGCAATGAATTCTGTCTGATCTAAGTTCATTATTTTCAATAGTAATAATCTCTCCTGGATCAACATCTCTTACAAATGTGGCTCCAACTGCATCAAGAGCACAGCTTTCAGACGCAAATACATACTTGCCATCATCTGTCATACCATAACAAAGTGGTCTAAATCCATGAGGATCCCTTGCTGCTATAAGCTTATTAGGTGATGAAATAATAAGGCTATACGCACCCTCTATTCTATCCATCGCTCTAGACACTGCTGCCTCGATAGACTTTGAAACCAATCTTTCCTGAACGATAATATAAGCAATTGCTTCTGAATCAGTTGTTGTATGGAATATAGCACCCTTACTTTCTAAATCAGTTCTAAGCTCAAAACTATTAGTCAGATTACCATTGTGTGCCAAAGCCATACGGCCTTTATGATGATTAACAACTATTGGCTGAATGTTATTATTATCATCTGAACCTGTAGTTGCATAACGAACATGTCCTACTGAAATATTACCTTCGCCCAGTTTATCTAAGTCTTCCGGACTAATTGCTTCACTCACAAGACCCACATTCTTACATACATTAAATACGCCTCTATCATTAATAACGATACCCGCGCTTTCCTGCCCTCTATGCTGAAGAGCAAAAAGTCCATAGTATGTTAACTGGTTCAGCTGTGCCTTTTCCTTGGAATATATACCAAAGATTCCACACTCTTCCCTTGGTTTACGTTCTAAAATCATGTTTCCGCCACCTTAATCAATTTCCAATTAAACACCACTGTTGCCATAGTTAGAAAGAACTCTGGCTGAAGGATCGTTAACGTTACATCCTTCCCACTCTTTGTTAGGCATCCAGAAATCTACAACCATAGGAGCCTGGCCTGGATAATACTTCTCGAATATCTCACGATAAAGAAGTGACTCCTTTGTAAACGGAGTTGAGAACTCATACTTAGCAGCTTTCTCTTTAAACTCTTCATCAGAATATACACCTTCAGCATATTCCTTAAGGTCATCAACCATTGAATGACCTACTGCATCAGAAAAAGCAGCCTTATCACGATATAAAATACTATCTGGTAAAAACTCACCTTCGAAAGCATGACGAAGTAAGTACTTACCCATGTTGTAAGTATTCATCTTCTTAGCTGGATCAATACTCATAACGTATTCAACAAAATCAAGATCACCAAATGGAACTCTTGCTTCTAGAGAGTTGTATGAAATACAACGGTCTGCACGAAGTACATCGTACATATGAAGCTCATGAATTCTCTTTGCAGCTTCCTTTTGGAACTCCTCGGCATTTGGAGCAAAATCTGTGTACTTATAACCAAAGAGCTCATCAGAAATCTCACCAGTAAGTAATACTCGTATATCTGTTTTTTCATGAATATACTTACATACAAGATACATACCCATAGAAGCTCGTATTGTTGTAATATCATAAGTTCCAAGCATTGCTATAACAGTCTCAAGACTATCAAGGACTTCCTGCTTGGTCATAATAACTTCTGTATGATCACTGTGAATATAATCAGCTACTGTCTTGGCATACTTAAGGTCAATAGCATCACCTTCCATACCAATTGCAAATGTTCTGATTGGCTTATCAGATCTTGCAGCCGCAATAGAACATACAAGTGATGAATCAAGACCTCCTGAAAGAAGGAAACCAACCTTGGCGTCAGCAACAAGTCTCTTCTCTACACCCTTAATAAGCTTATCCTTGATGTTGGCACATACTACCTCAAGATCATCCTGGATAACCTTCTGGACCTTAGTCATATCTCTATAACAAACAAACTCGCCGTCCTTATAGTAATGTCCTGGTGGGAATGGCTTAATATCTCCAACTAAACCAATTATGTTCTTGGCTTCACTGGCCATTACAATAGTTCCGTTAGCATCAAAGCCATAATAAAGTGGTCTAATACCAATTGGATCACGGGCTGCTATGAATGAATCTGTTTCAGCATCATAAATAAT
Organism: Lachnospiraceae bacterium; assembly: GCA_045600085.1. Classification (GTDB taxonomy): domain Bacteria; phylum Bacillota; class Clostridia; order Lachnospirales; family Lachnospiraceae; genus NK4A136. Next base: position 5,679 of record JAZRXF010000089.1, on the reverse strand, counting down.
AACTGCGTACTCAGCATCAAGCATCGCAAACATATCTGTTCCATATTCTTTGTACATAGGAAGAAGAATCTCACAGTCACTATCACTTACAAATGTGTAGCCCTTACCCTCAAGTTCTTTCTTGATGGCAGCAAAACCATAAATCTCACCATTACAAACAACAATATTTCCATTATTTACAAATGGCTGCATACCAGCCTCATTAAGTCCCATAATAGCCAGTCTATGAAAGCCCAGCTTACCATTACCAGCGTCGACTACTCTAGAAGCATCTGGACCTCTTGAAATAGTCTTTTCAAAACCTTTCTTAAATGCATCTTCGTCTAATACTGTTCCGCAGTATCCAAAAATCGAACACATATACTGCTCCTCCTGGAAAAAAATAATAAAAAAAGACAAAGGCACCCTTGGTAATCCAAAGACGCCTTTGCCTTTATCTAATGCAATATTACTCTCGTGACAATCAATTGTCAAACATTAATTACAATTTTTCGGCAAAAATTTAGTCAATATGTTATATATTCTTGATTCTACCGAGTGCCTTGATTGTATTCTCAGTAGTTCCAAAAGCAGTCAGTCTAAAGTATCCTTCACCACTTGGACCAAATCCACAACCTGGTGTACCAACTACGCTGGCTCTATCAAGTAATAAGTCAAAGAACTGCCATGATGATACCCCTTCTGGAGTCTTAAGCCAAATATATGGTGCATTAACTCCACCAAATACTGTATAGCCCATATCAGCAAGACCTTCTCTAATAATCTTGGCATTGTTCATGTAGTAATCAATCTGTGCCTTAGTCTCTCTCTTACCAGCCTCTGAATAAACAGCCTCTCCAGCTCGCTGAATAATATATGGAGCACCGTTAAACTTGGTACCATGACGTCTTGCCCAAAGTGAATTGAGCATTGTACCATTTTCATCCTTAAGTTCCTTAGGAATAACTGTGTATCCTAGTCTTGTTCCTGTGAAACCTGCATTCTTTGAAAAGCTTTTAAGCTCAATTGCACATGTCTTAGCACCTTCACACTCGTATATTGTATGTGCGATATTAGCTTCTGAAATATACGCTTCATATGCTGCATCGTAAATGATAACAGCCTTAACACTGTTAGCATAATCAACCCACTTCTGAAGCTGATCCTTGCTAATAGTTGCACCTGTTGGATTATTAGGGAAGCAAAGGTAAATGATATCTGGAGTCTCTGTTGGAAGCTCTGGAGCAAAACCATTCTCTGCTGTACATGGCATATAGATTACATTGCTCCAAAGACTTGTATCAGTATTAAAATCTCCTGTTCTGCCTGCCATAGCATTGGCATCAATATAAACTGGATAAACAGGATCACATACTGCAATTTTATTATCTACAGAGAAAATTTCCTGGATATTACCTGAATCACTCTTGGCACCATCACTGACAAAGATTTCATCAAGTGCGATATCCACGCCCCTTGATTTATAATCATTGATTGCAATTGCGCTTCTAAGGAATTCATAACCAAGATCTGGAGCATAGCCCTTGAATGTCTGGCCTGAAGCCATTTCATCAGTTGCTTCATGAATGCTCTTAATAATAGCTGGAGCAAGTGGCTGTGTTACATCGCCAATACCAAGTGAAATAACTTCCTTGTCAGGATTGCTCTCTTTGTACTCTCTTACTTTTCTTCCGATAGTTGAAAAAAGATAACTACCAGGAAGTTTCAAATAATTATCATTAACCTTAAACATCTAATCCACCTCATTAAAAAATTATATTACGCCATCAAAAACTACCTTGGCTGGTCCTGTCATATATACAAGATTGGCCTGTCTATCCCACTTAACTCGAAGATCACCACCAAGAAGATGAACTGTTATCTCGTCATCTGTAAGACCATTTAATATACATGCTACAGTTACGGCACATGCACCTGTTCCGCAAGCAAGCGTTTCACCTGTTCCACGTTCCCACACACGCATAACAGCTTCCTTACGATTGAGGACCTTAACAAATTCTGCATTGACTCTCTTAGGGAAAAGGTCGTTACTCTCAAACTTAGGTCCGATCTCTTCAAGTGGGAACTGAACTGTATGATCAACAAATGTTATACAGTGAGGATTACCCATTGATACGCAAGTGATATTGTACTTAGTACCATCTATAAATACCGGCGTATCAACAACCTGCTCCTGATCAAGTGCTACAGGTATATTTTTAGCAATAAGTTCTGGCGCACCCATATTAACAGTGACCATCTCGACTTTATTAGTTTCTTCATTAATCTCAAACTTAAGATACTTAATGCCCGCAAGTGTTTCAACAGATATTTCTTTCTTTGTTGTAAGTCCATAATCATACATGTACTTACCAACACATCTAATACCATTACCACACATCTCAGATCTTGAACCATCTGCATTGTACATTGCCATACAACAGTCGGCTATCTCTGATGGCTTTATTAAAATAAGTCCATCAGAACCGATTCCGAAATGTCTATCACTGACTTTTATAGCTACTGCTTCAGGATCTTTTACATCCTCTTCGAAGCAATTAACATATACATAATCATTGCCAAGGCCTTCCATTTTAGTAAATTTCATATGCCAATTCCCCTTTTCTATAAACTATAAGTTGGTATAGCCCATAAGCGACTGATCAACGCTTTTAGCAACCTGACGACCTTCTGATATAGCCCATACTACTAATGACTGGCCACGACGCATATCGCCTGCTGCATAAATACCAGGTACTGAAGTTTCATAGTTAACATCATTAGCTTCCACGTTACCTCTTGCACTCTTCTCAACCTGCATTGCATCTACCACATAATCCTCAGCACCAACAAAACCTGCTGCTATAAGAACAATATCTGCCTGAAGGATTTCTTCTGAACCTTCTACTGGCTCCATATTCATTCTGCCAGTCTTCTTGTCCTTAACTGGACTAAGCTTAACCACCTTAACGCCTGTAAGCTTGCCATCTTTATCCTTAAGGAACTCCTTAACTGTTGTCTGGTATCTTCGTGGATCAGCACCAAATACTTCAATGGCCTCTTCCTGACCGTAATCAGTCTTGAGAACCTTTGGCCACTCTGGCCAAGGATTAGATGCTACTCTCTCACTTGGTGGACAAGGCATCATCTCAAGCTGAACCACTGACTTGCAGCCAAGTCTAATAGATGTACCAACACAGTCATTACCTGTATCACCACCACCGATTATAATAACATTCTTATTCTGAGCCATCTCATATGGAAACTTCTTAAAATCAGTATCAAGAAGCTGCTTTGTTACTCGGCTAAGGAAATCAACCGCAAAGTAGATACCTTCTGCATCACGTCCTGGTGCACTGATATCACGTGCCTTAGATGAACCACAACAGAGAACTACTCTGTCATAATCCTTAAGGAGCTGCTCCTTAGTAACATCAACACCTATATTGCATGAAGTAACAAACTTGATGCCTGAGTCTTCCATAGCTTTGATACGTCTATCAATTACGCTCTTCTCGAGTTTCATGTTAGGAATACCATATCTAAGAAGACCACCACATCTGTCGCTTCTTTCATAAACTGTAACGTCATGTCCACGGAAATTCAACCAATAGGCTGTTGATAATCCTGAAGGGCCACTACCAATTACGGCAATCTTCTTGCCTGTTCTTGGTCCTTCTGGCTTCTTACCTACTAAACCGTGCTCGTAAGCATACTCTATAACTGTACGCTCATTTTCCTTTGTTGATACAGCGTCTCCGCCGTATCCACATGTACATGCTGCCTCGCAAAGTGCTGGACATACTCTAGAAGTAAATTCTGGAAATGCATGTGTCTTACTAAGTCTCTTGTATGCCTGCTCGAGGTTGCCTCTATATACGCAGTCATTGATTTCAGGAACCAGATTGTGAAGTGGACAGCCTGAAGCCATACCACTAATCATCTTACCTGCCTGACAAAATGGAACACCACAATCCATACATCTTGCAGCCTGTTTCTGCTGCTCCTCTAAACGGAGTGTTTTGTGGAATTCATTGAAGTTCTTTATTCTTTCTGATACAGCAATGGTCTCGCCATTTTTTCTACTGTATTCCATAAATCCAGTATCTTTACCCATAGCTTTACCCTAACCTTTCTTAACACTAACCAATTCATTGAAAGCTTCTATCTGAGCTTCTTCTCTTGACAGACCTCTCTCTTCATAGGCTGCTGTCTTGTTGACAATCTTCTTGTAATCACCAGGAATGATCTTCTTGAACTTACCAAGGTAAGCTGTAAAGTCATCAAGAACTACCTGACCCTTCTTAGAACCTGTACGCTTAACATGTTCTTCAATAATAGCCTTAAGTTCTTCTTTTTCCTTAGCACTTTCTATTGTCTCAACAAGTATCTGCTCTTTGTTAAGATTACGATAAAGTCTATTGTCTTCATCAAGTACGTAAGCAATACCGCCGCTCATACCAGCTGCAAAGTTCTTGTCTGTTGGTCCAAGTACTACTACCTTACCACCAGTCATGTACTCACATCCGTGCTCACCAACACCTTCAACAACTGCTGTTGCACCTGAGTTACGTACACAGAATCTTTCACCTGCACGACCAGCTATAAATGCCTTACCAGATGTTGCACCGTAAAGTGCTACGTTACCAGCAAGTACATTTTCTTCAGGATCATAACCAGCACTCTTGTCAGCGTGAACTGCAATTGTACCACCTGATAATCCCTTACCAAGATAATCGTTTACATCACCTGTAAGTGATATTGTCATACCCTTAGGAATAAATGCACCAAAGCTCTGACCACCCACACCACTAACATTAACTGTGATTGTATCATCATCAAGGCCTTCTTTATGATTACGTACGATTTCAGCTCCTGTAAGTGTACCGAAGCTTCTATCAATATTGTGAAGTTTAACTTCTATATCAGTCTTCTTGCCATCCTTAATAGCCTTGGCAAACGCTTTGTTTCCAAGAAGCTTCATTTCATCAGCTGTCTTCTCAAGTTCGAAATCATAAGCATCCTTCTCACCATACTTACCACCGACAAGCTTCTCATCGTAGTAAAGGATTCTGCTAACATCAATCTTGCCTGCAAGACCTGTAAGACTATCCTTCTTCTTAAGGAAATCTGTACGACCAACTAATTCATCAAGAGTTCTTACACCAAGCTTAGCCATGTACTCACGAAGTTCTCTTGCAATAAATAACATGAAGTTCACTACATACTCAGGCTTACCAACAAAACGCTTACGAAGCTCTGGATTCTGTGTAGCAATACCCATTGGACATGTATCAAGGTTACATACTCTCATCATTGCACATCCAAGAGTTACAAGTGGAGCTGTAGCAAAACCAAATTCCTCTGCACCAAGAATCGCTGCGATAGCAACATCACGTCCACTCATAAGCTTACCATCTGTTTCGATGATAACACGATTTCTAAGTCCATTAGCAACAAGTGTCTGATGAGCCTCAGCAAGACCAAGCTCCCATGGAAGACCTGCATTATGAATTGAACTGATAGGTGCTGCACCTGTACCTCCGTCATAACCAGAGATAAGAACTACGCTCGCACCTGTCTTTGCAACACCTGCTGCAATTGTACCAACACCTGCTTCTGAAACAAGCTTAACTGATATTCTTGCATCCTTGTTGGCATTCTTAAGGGCATAAATAAGCTGAGCCAAATCCTCAATTG
>JAZRXF010000088.1:0-9860 GCA_045600085.1 Lachnospiraceae bacterium | reverse complement strand
AAGATTGTTAAGAATAAGGTTGCACCACCATTTAAGGAGGCTGAGTTCGATATCATGTTCGGTGAGGGAATCTCATTTGAAGGTGATGTACTCGATATAGCTGCTGATCTTGATATTATTAATAAGAGTGGCGCCTGGTATGCCTATGATGGCAATAAGATTGGCCAAGGTAGAGAGAACGCTAAGCAGTTCCTCAAGGATAATCCTGATGTTTGTGCCAAGATTGATGCTGCTATACGTGCTCACTATAACCTGGCTGGTACTCCATCAGAAGCAGATTCTAAGGGAGCAACAAAGAAGAGTAGTAAAGATGCAAGTAACTAAACTACAACCACTTGATAAAAAAAGATATATTGTTTATGTAGATGGTAGTGTCGCCTTTGTTTTATACAAAGGCGACTTATTTACATATAAGATAGAAGAAGGCCAGGAAATATCGAAAGAAAGCTACGATGATATATGCCAGGAAGTATTACCAAAGCGAGCACTTCTTCGTCTCGGTCATCTCCTCGAAAAGAGAGATTATACAGAAAAACAACTTCGCGATAAGCTTTATGAAGGGCATTATCCTAGTAATGCTATTGATTACGCCATTAATAAAGTGAAGGGATATGGCTTCGTAGACGATGAAAGATATGCTTCTCGATATATAGAGTGTTCTATGACGAAAAAAAGTAAAAATAGGATTAAATCGGACCTTTTTCTTAAAGGCGTTGATAAAGAGATAATAGATAGAGCATTTGATAGTCTAGAGGAAGATGGAGTGGCTCAGGATGAGGGTGCACTTGTCAGGGCATTGCTCATTAAAAGACATTACTATGAAAGTGAACGTACAGCGAAGGATAAAGCTAAACAGGTTAACTACCTTCTGGGTAAGGGATTTAGTATGAATGTCATAAAAAATGAGCTTGAACTTGACATAACATTGTAAAACATATAAACTAAAACTGTTGTGTTATGACATATAGAATGACGTATTTTGTTCATTCTTTCAGTTATATGTTAATCGTACAATGAAAATTTAATAAAGGAGGTGCTCCTGCAATGGAAATTGCTATAGCAGCAGTTGTTGCAGTCGTAGTTACTGCCCTTATCGCTATTCCAGTATCAGCTAAGGTGTCTGTTAATAAGTACAAGGCTGATGAAGAGCGTAAGCTCGGAAGTGCAGATGAAAAGGCTAGAAACATTATTGATGAAGCCCTTAAAACTGCGGAAGCCAAGAAGAGAGAGTCTTTACTTGAGGTTAAGGAAGAAACTCTTAAGGCTAAGTCCGAACTTGACAAAGAGATTAAGGAAAGAAGAAACGAAATCTCTCGTCAGGAAAGACGTATTCAGCAGAAGGAAGAGAACATTGATAAGAAGACTGAAGCAATAGAACGTAAAGAGACTTCCCTTGCTGCAAGAGAGGATAATCTTGCTAAGCAGAGAGAAGAAGTTGCTAAGCTTAATGAGCAGAGAATCAAAGAACTTGAACGAATCTCAGGTTTAACCTCCGAGCAAGCAAAAGAATACTTATTGAAAGCTGTTGAAGATGATGTTAAGCACGAAACTGCAGTTATGATTAAAGAACTGGAGACACGTGCGAAGGATGAAGCTGATAAGAAAGCCAAAGAATATGTGGTTAATGCAATTCAGAGATGTGCTGCAGACCATGTATCTGAGACTACAATATCGGTTGTTCAGCTTCCTAGTGATGAGATGAAGGGTCGAATCATTGGTAGAGAGGGTAGAAATATTCGTACTCTTGAAACTATGACAGGCGTAGAGCTTATTATCGATGATACACCAGAAGCAGTTGTATTATCTGCATTTGATCCTGTAAGAAGAGAAATCGCAAGAATAGCTCTTGAGAAACTCATCGTTGATGGTCGTATCCATCCAGCTCGTATTGAAGAGATGGTTGAGAAGGCTAAGAAGGAAGTCGAGACTATGATGAAGGAAGAGGGTGAAGCAACCTTACTTGAGGTAGGTGTGCATGGCATCCATCCTGAACTTGTCAAGTTACTTGGTCGTATGAAGTTCCGTACAAGCTATGGACAGAATGCACTTAAGCATTCTATAGAAGTAGCCCATCTTTCTGGATTACTTGCATCAGAGCTTGGCCTTGATGTACGACTTGCTAAACGTGCAGGTCTCTTACATGATATAGGTAAGGCTGTAGACCACGAGATGGAAGGTTCACATATCCAGCTTGGTGCTGAACTTTGTCGTAAATACAAGGAAAATGCTACTGTTATCAATGCAGTTGAGTCTCACCATGGTGATGTTGAGCCTACAACATTGATTGCATGTATAGTACAGGCTGCTGATACAATATCAGCTGCTAGACCTGGAGCTAGAAGAGAGACACTTGAAACATATACAACCAGGTTAACTCAGTTAGAAGAGATTACAAACAGCTTCAAGGGTGTTGATAAAGCTTTTGCTATTCAGGCCGGAAGAGAGGTTCGTGTAATGGTTGTTCCTGAACAGGTTACTGATTCTGACATGGTTCTTATGGCAAGAAATATTGCTAATAAGATTGAGGCAGAGATGTCTTATCCAGGTCAGATTAAGGTAAGCATGATTAGAGAATCACGAGTTACAGATTTTGCAAAATAAAGCACAAACTAATCAATAAGTAATGGATCCGAGGATGTATATCCTCGGATCTTTTTGTAGTCCGCTAACACAAACAAGCACGTGTGAAACTTTTGTGACATTAAGATACTGTAGAAATATGCACAAACAATGAATAAATATTTCGACAAAGATATATAATATTGGAAAAGAAAAAAATATAAAAAAATAATCAAAATAGTGTTGACATATGATTGTGAGGATGTTATTATAATCAAGTCGCGCGGGAGTGCTGGAATTGGCAGACAGGCTAGACTAAGGATCTAGTGTTGGCAACGACGTGCGGGTTCAAGTCCCGCCTTCCGCATAACAAAATCCCTTGAGAGTTTTCTCAAGGGATTTTTATTTATGCTTGATGTGTTTTTGAGAAACAAGGGAAGTTAAAGTACATGAATAGAATTCCAAAGATTAATTCATTGCATTTTGGCCCGGCTATGCTTGGAGTAGGGATTTTGGTAGGTGGCATAATTCCGCTTATTTTGTGGTTTGTATTGGGTGCGATAGTTTGGTGGCTTGTTATATTAGGTGCTGCTATTTTAGTTGTATTTGGGCTTATATTTGCCATAGAGATGCATCAGGATAATGGCAAAGAGCCATATTATATGAAGCATCTAGTGGAAACAATACCATTTGATTCTGAAAAACAATATGCGGTCATAAAATCTTCAATCTGTACAGGAGAACAGGTTGCAGGTTTTAGAAATAAAACTACAAGGGAATTTACAGAGGTAATGCTTGTGAAGACTCCGATGGATGAAGAAGCTTTTCGCAGAATATATAATCTTGAAGAAATAAAAAAGGAATATTAAACCAGTATGTTTTTGCAACCTAAGAATCCGTTGACTTTCTCGCCCCCTTTTTGTAAAATAACTTAGGTACGCAGAAATGGCGGAATTGAGCTTGACGAAGTCGAGCGATGCTTCTTGAACTTGTTCAAGAAGAGGTGCCAATTCCTGTGGATAATTAAATAGTGTACGCAGAAATGGCGGAATTGGCAGACGCGCACGGTTCAGGTCCGTGTGATAGCAATATCATGAGGGTTCAAGTCCCTTTTTCTGCACTGATTAGGCTCTACGCATTATATTGCGTAGGGTTTTTTTTATTTACATTGTGTTAATTAACATAAATTGCAGGTTCGATATGTGACATATGGATAAAAAGTTAAAAAGACTCATTTTTAGTTTGAAAGAATAGTATATTTTGATATATTTATAATAGGGATTGTGGGGATTGAAGTCTCTATATCACAAGGGATGGTGTTAGTATGGAAGATTTCAATATCATTAAAACAAAAGAGCGTCGTAAGAAACAGATAAAGCTGATTATATACTCAGTTTTATTTGTTATGTTATGCTTCTTACAGATATGGTTCAACAGGTTTATTAATACAGGTGAGAATGTTGAGAACTTTTCACTTTTGATGAACCTTCAGGGATTAATAAGTATCGTACAAGTTCTTATCATCGTATCGATGGTTACCACCAGTAAAAAAGGTTTTTATTTTTCTATGGCCGCAGTGGTGTTTGACATTGTGATCTTAGGTTCTCTTTTTATTGCTTTTAGAGCCATGGATTTAGTGCCTGCTCTTGCGGTTATTATGGTTGGTGGCGTTATATGCAACATTATACATAGATATTTGGTGAACCTTGAACGTAATGAAAAGGAACTGTATAACCTGGCTAATACTGACTCACTCACAGAACTTCCTAATAGACGAGCTCTCAAGGTTAAAATGCAGGAAGCCCTTGATAATTGTAAAAAAGACAATACAAAGCTTGCTATAGCCATGATAGACCTTGATAATTTTAAAAATGTTAATGATACCATAGGGCATGAATACGGTGATCAGGTTTTGCTTAATATCTCTAGCAGATGGCGTGAATTAATGACCGAGAATGACTTTATGGCAAGACTTGGTGGCGATGAGTTCGCGATACTTATTACTGATTTTAATTCTGTTCTTGAACTTGATAATCATCTTCATGAATTTATGGAGGCTGTTGAGAGTAAAATGAATCTCAAGAACAACGATTATTACATATCAGCTAGTGTTGGTGTGGCAATGTTTCCTAGCGATACGTTAGATGAGTCACAGCTTCTCAAATATGCTGATATGGCCATGTATGCAGCCAAGTATCAGGGTAAAAAGCGAGTGTGCTATTACGATGGTATGATGGACAACATAATAGAGAACACGGTACAGCTAGAGAGTGTAATAAGACGCGCTATTCAAAGCGATTCGTTTAGTCTTGTATATCAACCTCAATATACCGCCGAAGATAAAACACTTCGAGGTTTTGAGACTCTTATAAGATTGTCTGATTCCAAGGGTAAGCAGGTAAGCCCAGGAGACTTTATTCCAGTGGCTGAGAAAACAAATTTAATTATTGATGTAGATAGATGGGTTATGCGTAATTCTATGAGAGAATTTAAGCCGCTTTTAGCTAAGACACCAGATATATTGCTTTCGATAAATATATCGGCAACCCACCTTCTTGATCCGTGTTTTCTTGATGATCTTGACGAGATAATGAGAGAAACGGATTTTCCAGCTAACAATCTTGAACTTGAACTGACAGAGTCAGTTTTCGTTGCTTCTATTGATAAGGCTAAAGAAGTAATGAAGCAGATTAAGAGCAGGGGGATTCACATAGCTTTAGACGATTTTGGTACAGGCTATTCGTCTCTTAGTTATCTTAGAGAGCTACCCATTGATTTGCTCAAAATTGACAAGATATTTGTGGACAGTATCAAAGATGGTCCTAGGGAAGAATCCTTCGTAGCGGCCATTATTTCGCTGAGTCGTATAATGAAATTTGCTGTTATTAGTGAAGGAGTAGAGGACGAGAGTCAGCTTGAAACTCTTAGAAGACTTGGATGTGACTATATTCAAGGATTTCTTTGGGGAAAGCCACAGCTTCTATCAGATGTACAAGGTATAATCGAAGAATTGACAGATAAATAATTATAAACATATGTATAAATATAAAAAAGAGGAATGATTCGGATTAGAATCATTCCTCTTTTGGTTTGGATTAATCGATTTATTTATTATTATTTTTGCGACTAGCTTTATGGCTCTTACGCTCACTTCTAAGGTGTTTACGAAGGCTCTTTTTAGCGAATTTTAGCCCGCTTACGGCTGATCTGTAATCATTAAGCGTAACAGTACTATGACTATATAAAGCTTTGTTTATGGCGCTGTCAAGCGTGTTAAATAGCGCTAACTCAATAACGCCAAGTGCTTCTAGCTTTTCGAGAAGGTTGGAAGCAGTTATGTCATTGTCAGTAAGTCTGAGCATACGCTTACACTTCCTGTGAAAGAGTGTATAAATGCCCTGAAGTGCAGATCCATAGCTATGTTTATTATAAGAAGACATAATACGAATCTGAAGTGCCAAATACTTAGCAACCTTAAAGCATAGTAACAATACAATGATAAATATTACAATGCAGGTCAGTGGGTATACTATGAAACCAAATGAGGCGACAAACGAATATCTGCTTCTTGTTGTTTCATTGTTATTATCGGAAGAACTGTTTTCTTCACTACTGTCATCAGGCCTTGACATGAATAGTGATTGGAAGAATGAACCAAGGCTGAAGTTTGTATTATTTTCATCAAAAGATGGTGGAGTGAAGTCGTATGGAATCCATCCATAGCCATCCACATATATTTCAGTCCAAGCATGAGCTGAACCATCGGTAACATCGAGCTTGATAACACCAGTATCAAATCGTGGAGTAGTATTTTCGTCAATCCATCCAGTTGTGTCATCTGTGATACCTTCGGCATTGACGATATCAGTAAGAGATACCATATATCCTTCAATATATCTTGTTGGTATTCCAAGTCTTCGGAGTATCATAGCACTTGATGAAGCAAAGTGCGCACAGTATCCGCGCTTTTGGTCAGTCAAAAAGAATTCTATGAAGTCTTTATTACGTGGAGTAGCACCAGGTGCCATTGTATATGAGAAATTATTAATATACTCATAGCGAAGAGTTTCTGCGGTGAGGATAATGAGCTTTTGCTTGTCCTTAAGTGGCATATCCTTGGCAAGATCTGTTTTGAACTCTTCGAGGTCCGCTTCGCTTATAAAATTATCAAGACATTCATTTAAATAGTCTGGTGTACCAAGATAGTAGTCATAGGCATCTTGTTCATATTCTTTTGTTGGCGCTATTGCAGGCGTCAAAGGATATAATTCATCACTAAGAGAGACAAATCCCGAATATTCAGCAGGAATAAAGTAACCATCGTAAGTTAGTATGTCATCGTTAGAATATTGATTTTCAATGGAGGTTCCATAGTATGGCATATAGTTGAATAGTCTGCTTGCGTCAGAATTTTCAATCACCATTTTAGCAGTACCAAGGTTCGATGGAACATGATCAGCTATACAGTATACATCGGTACCAAAGGTGTGTGTCGAATTATAAGCCGCATCAGCGCGTTGGCTAAAATAGTTGCTAGCGTAGTTGGCCCCTTCGTAAGCCTTTAAGTATATGTTGTTAGTATCAGTTGGAACATATGTAATAGTAAGGTCAGTTAGGTAGTCTGGTCTTACCGAACTAACGCCGCCGAGAAGACCACTGCTTAGTCCACCCTTGGCACTATACTTATCGAAAAATCCCCAAATACCATTTTGAATATATATTTTGACGTATTCATCAGTAGTATCTTTGAGTTTATTTTTTACTGTTTGATTTCCAAGGTCAGAGTAGAATAGAGTGTTTGTACATATCAGGAAAACAATACAAAGAACGATGGAGTAAAGCGACACGTTAAGGATGCTTCGGCCATCGGACATATATGAATGTTGCATGATATTTTTCTTCTTATCAAGCGATGAAGAAAAGTCCTGTTTGGAATTCTTGTAATCTGGTATGCGGTAGTGGCTACTTCTTCCAAGGACTGCCACTGTAATATAGGCACCAAGAAGCATAACAAGATATACAGTGCTAGGCTTTTTATCAATGTATAAACCTAGCTGTATTACAGGGAAAGTGATTAAAAATGTTCCAAGAAGATTCATATATCCGGAAATAGAGATATTAAGTAACATCGCTAAAAATGCCACAACAAATAGCATGGCAAGAGATACAGTGAGCCTTCGGTCGGTGATAAATTCAACAGCTTCTCGCAGTGTTGATAATGCAAAGTAGTCAGAATATTTTTCATATACTGTATTAAAGAATGCCTGGAAACCAGAGTTTACATACCAGTACAGTGAAAATGTGGCTGTAAGAAATAGTATAAAGTACAGTATGTAACCGACATAGAAGGTGATTCTGTTGTAATACAGAAATGCAACATATGTACATATAATTATGCTAAATATTAAAACAAGTGGAAGATTGTAATCCAAATTGAAAGAACTTACAGCTGCGCCGGCTGTTCCGAATGCAGCAAGGAATATTAGCAAAGCTCTAATAAGGCATAAGTAGGCTCTGCTAAGTGAGGAGCGTTCGCTATACGTGATGACTCCGACACATAAACCGTTGGCGGAAAGCTCGGCTTCTTCCATGTTATGTTTTTTTATAGAACTAAGAAATGATGACATATTAACTCTCTTTTATGGTGTCGCCAACAAGTGTTATTACCTGCTTATCGTCACCATATATTTCTTTGAAGGTACGAAGGGCAAGTGCTGTTGATACGTAGGATGGCATAAACATACATGCCAGTAAACATTCAAGACCTTCGTCTTTATTAGTTATTATTTTAAAGTTGAATTCTTTGCTTACATAATTAAAAATACCTATTTTGAATATTTCCTTATGATCAAGAAGGAAGTTTATATATGACCAAAGTGTGGACATAGTCATTTCCAATTTTAACCTGTCATATTCTGGTATGATGAGAAGAATACGACTGGCCATACGTTCCATATCCTTGACCAGAATATCATCCGTTTTTGAACTCATTTTCCAGTGAATGAGGTTTTGACGATCTCCAGGTCTGAACTCACGAAGCTCTTTGATATCATAGCTTTGCTGACCTGCGTTATTGAGAAAGTCTTCGTCGTCATCAGTTTCTGTCAGGTTGTCAAAAAGAGGGTAATTCACCTTTTTTAGTTCAGGCATAACTGGAATCTGATGGATTTGATTAATATCAATGTTAACAGTGTAAAGATGAAGGAAATCGGTGATTTCCATATTTTTAAATATGATTTCGCTTATACCGCTGTACCTTGTAAGAATAGGAATATCAATGTCCTGATTTTTTCTGGCTGGAGCGGACAGGCTGAGCTTATGAATCAGATTATTTTCGTAAAAAAGATTCTGAAGAGTAAAACTAACCTCGCAGTTAAGAAAAGGAATGATAGTCGGATTATTGATGGCTGCGCCTATAACAATATTATTACCAACAGTTATAGAACCCGTTTTTGGTTTTGTGATAAATGAGATACGACGACTAAGCGTGATAGTAGCATATATACTTATTATAGGAAGAATACAAACCAAGATAAGCAGGATTGCCAAAAAAGACTGGCGATAGAAAATGGCACCAGCCGTGAAAAATAATATAAATAATAAGTATGTAATCTGATATGGTATATTTTTCTTCTTCATAATATATAGTTGGCACAAGTCATGTATATACAGGCTTTAATTATGCAAAGTTAATCTTTGGGATATCGATTGCTGCAAGTACATTCATAAGAGCTGCTTCAAGTGGAAGCCCTGAAGCTTTGGATTTGGATGAAAGCTTTACTCTATGAAGACTTACTGGTAAATAGACAGCCTTGACATCGTCAGGAGTGACGTAGTCTCTTCCTTGAATATAAGCATAAGCCTTTGACATTTTGAGGAGCGCAATACTTCCACGAGGGCTAAGACCTAGGTCAAATACATCGTATCTTCTTGTTCCTTCTGTTATTTCAACTATATAGTCATACAAACATTCATCGACATGCATATTGTTAACGGCCTTTTGCATTTCGAGAAGCTCTTCTTTATTAATAATAGGAACGATGTTATCAAGATTCTTTTCAGCGCTTCCTTTTAATATGGCAGTAGCACTTAAGGTATCTGGGTATCCTATGGATTCGCATATAATGAAACGGTCAAGCTGAGATTCAGGGAGTCGCTGAGTACCAGACGAACCAAATGGATTCTGTGTTGCGATAACAAAGAATGGGTTAGGCAATTCTCTAGTTACTCCTTCAACAGTTGCTTTTCCTTCTTCCATAACCTCGAGAAGTGCCGATTGTGTTTTAGGTGAAGTACGGTTA
>JAZRXF010000087.1:0-6009 GCA_045600085.1 Lachnospiraceae bacterium | reverse complement strand
AAATATGAGAAGGGTGGACGATCGCGGGCCGCAAGGCGTGAGGAAAGTCCGGGCTTCGTAGGGCAGGATGCCGGATAACGTCCGGTAGAGGTGACTCTCAGGAAAGTGCAACAGAAATGAAACCGCCAGCATGCTGGTAAGGGTGAAATGGCAGTGTAAGAGACTACCGCATGGCTGGTAACAGTCATGGCAGTGTAAACCCCATCCGAAGCAAGACCAAAACGAGATAATAGGGCTGCCCGCTCTGTCTCAGGTAGGTCGCTTGAAACTATTGGCAACAGTAGTTCTAGAATAATGATCGTCTCGGCTTAGGCTATGACAGAACCCGGCTTACAGCCTTTCTCTTAATTAATAAAGGAAACCAGTAATGGATAATATGGATTTATTCTCGTACATGCGTGAGAAGAGTAGTGATGTAACCGAAAAGGAATCACCACTTGCAGCGCGTATGAGACCAACCACTCTCGATGAGGTAGTGGGACAACAGCATATTATTGGACAGGACAAGCTGTTATATCGTGCTATTAAAGCTGATAAAATAAGCTCCATCATCTTTTATGGACCACCTGGTACAGGTAAGACAACTCTTGCCAAGGTTATTGCCGGATCGACCAAATCAATCTTTAAGCAGATTAATGCAACAATTGCAGGCAAAAAAGATATGGAAGAGATAGTTGCCAGTGCCAAGAATGATATGGCGATGTATAGTAAGAGAACTATACTATTCATCGATGAGATTCATAGATTCAATAAAGGGCAGCAGGATTATTTACTTCCATTTGTTGAGGATGGAACACTGATACTTATCGGTGCTACCACAGAGAATCCTTATTTTGAGGTTAATGGAGCTCTTATTTCCAGATCAAATATATTCGAATTAAAACCATTAACGATTGATGATATCAAGGTTCTTATTAACAGAGCAGTATATGACTCGGATAAGGGTATGGGAGCATATGATGCCACAATAACTGACGATGCTGTCATGTTTTTAGCGGATCAGGCCGATGGTGATGCGAGAAGAGTTCTTAATGCCATAGAGCTTGGCGTACTTACTACGCCTCGAGGTGATGATGGTAAGGTGACTATAACCCTGGAAGTAGCCGAGGAATGTATTCAGAAGAGAGCCATACGTTTTGATAAGGATGGTGACAATCACTACGATACAATCTCAGCTTTTATCAAGAGCATGAGAGGTTCCGACCCAGATGCAGCCACTTACTACTTGGCCAAGATGCTTTATGCAGGTGAAAGCGTAACCTTTATTGCAAGACGTATGATGATATGTGCATCTGAGGACGTAGGTAATGCCGATCCTAACGCAATAGTAGTTGCGACAGCTGCAGCTCAGGCAGTAGAAAGAGTTGGTATGCCAGAGGCTCAGATAATACTTTCGCAGGCAGTTAACTATATTGCAACAGCGCCTAAGAGTAATGCTTCGTGCAATGCTATTTTTGATGCCACGGCTGCTGTAAAGGAGTATGGCGATTTACCGATACCAACACATCTTCAGGATGCTCATTATAAAGGTTCTGCCAAGCTAGGACATGGCATTGGCTATAAATATTCTCATG
Organism: Lachnospiraceae bacterium; assembly: GCA_045600085.1. Classification (GTDB taxonomy): domain Bacteria; phylum Bacillota; class Clostridia; order Lachnospirales; family Lachnospiraceae; genus NK4A136. The sequence continues at coordinate 4,435 of JAZRXF010000087.1, read as the reverse complement.
ATTACAAGAATCACTACTGCGAGCAGCAGTACTTACCATATGAGCTAAATGGTAAGGAATTCTATAAGCCAACAAACAATGGCTATGAAGTGAAGATCAAGGAACATATGGCCAGAATAAAGCGTGAAGCCCGAGAAGAAAAGAAGTAAATTATTTGTAAGTCGAATATATAAATAAAATCTCCGCCAAACAAGGAAAACTTGAAGGCGGAGATTTTATTTATTAAAACGAATTGTCAGTAGGCTTTTTAAAACTGGAAGTATGCAGCGGCATTGTTGTAGCATATTCCATCTACAATTTTCTTTAGAAGTTTTTCATCATTAGGGTATTCGCCATTTTCGACTAATGTACCAATATAGTTACAAAGGATTCTTCTAAAATATTCGTGTCTCGCGTAAGATACGAAGCTTCTTGAGTCAGTAAGCATTCCTACGAAGCCTGAGAGTAATCCACCGGCAGCCAAGGTCTCAAGGTGACTGGCGATACCAGGCTTGTGATCGTTGAACCACCAGGCACTACCATGCTGGAGTTTGCATCTTGCACTGGAATCCTGGAAGCATGCCATTATAGTATCGATAATCGCATTATCATTAGGATTAAGGCTGTATAGGATTGTCTTTGGAAGTGCATTATTATCATTGGCAGTATCAAGAAATTTTATTAACTGATCGTAAGGGACCTGGCTTCCAATACAGTCGAATCCAGTGTCAGCTCCGAGCTTAGCAAATGCGAGGCTATTATTATTACGGCTGCAGCCATAGTGGAGCTGGGCTACTAGTCCACGCTTAGTATACTCTGCAAAGAGGAATTTCATAATATATGTCTGGAAAGCGACCTCTTCATCTATAGAGCAGAGCTCGCTCTTCATAGCCTTGGCAAATATTGCTTCAATATCAGCATCGGACTTCTCGTTGTATGGTACGTAGTCAAGACCATGGTCAGTGACCTGGCATTCATTATTAACAAAAAAATCAAGACGAGATACAAGGGCTTCCTTAAGGGAAGTAGTATTATTAATTGAGATACCTGATACAGTTGCAAGCTGACCTATATAATCAGCGTAGTCAGGCTTTCTTATAAGCATGGCCCTGTCTGGTCTAAATGATGGAAGAACCTTTATATCAAAAGAAGTATCATCAGCAATAGCCTTATGATATTCAAGTGAGTCGATTGGATCATCAGTAGTACATATTACCTTAACATTAGACATAAGCATAAGACTTCTTGCACTAATACGTTTTTCGGCGAACACCTTGTTAGTATGTTCCCATATTTCATCCGCATTGTCCTGACAGATTATTCCGTTATAATCAAAATAGTTCTTAAGCTCAAGGTGGCTAAAGTGATATAGTGGATTTCCGATAGCTGTTTCGAGAGCAGAAACATAAGAAGTGAATTTATCATAGTCTGAAGCATCTCCCGTAATGTATTTTTCTTCAATTCCTGCAGCTCGCATTAAGCGCCATTTGTAGTGGTCGCCGCCAAGCCAAATTTCAGTAATATTGTGAAATACAACATCCTCAGCTATATCCTTGGCTGGAATATGGCAGTGGTAATCGATGATAGGCATCTTACTGGCATATTCTTTATATAGTGTGATAGCAGTAGGATTAGTTAATAGAAAGTTTTCATTAAGAAATGCGTTCATGTCGTCTCCTGTATAGTAATAAAAAATAGAGCAAAAAATTGTGGCTATTTGATTGCCATAGTCTATATTATAACTTATATTTTTATTATAAAAATAAAATATTTCGTCACAATAAAAAATACAATCATTAACAATATATGCAATGTTATAAGAAAGTTTCACATAGACTATTATTGTGGGGCTGAATTATAATTTCTGTTAGTAAGCGTGGGCTTAATAAGACAAATAGCCTTTGATGTGATTATATTTTATTGAAAGAAAGGTGATTTATCATGGATAAAATCATTAGCGAACTAAGAAACATTGGTATAGTACCTGTAATAGAAATAGAAGACCCAGCCAAGGCAGAGAAGCTTGCAGGCGCACTTATTGCTGGTGGTATAGGCTGCGCCGAGGTTACTTTTAGAACTGCTGGAGCAGCTGAGGCCATTAAAAATATGAAGGCAGCGTATCCTGATATGTTGGTTGGTGCAGGTACAGTACTTACAAGAGAACAGGTGGACAGAGCAGTGGAAGCTGGTGCCACATTTATAGTTAGTCCAGGACTTAATCCAGACACTGTTAAGTATTGCCAGGAGAAGGGCGTTCCAGTAATACCGGGTGTTATTACTCCATCAGAAATAGAGCTTGCTCTTTCATTAGGACTTACATTCCTCAAGTTCTTCCCAGCAGAAGCAGCAGGTGGACTTAAAATGATTAAGGCAGTATGTGCACCATACAAGATGGTATCTTTTATGCCAACAGGTGGTATTAATATTGACAATGTTAATGATTATTTATCATTTGACCGTATAGTAGCATGCGGCGGTACATGGATTGTACCAAAGAAAGCATTAAGCGATGATAATTATGAAGAGATTACAAGACTTTGTAAGGAAGCCAAGGAGCATATCAAGGAGGTAAGAGGATAATGGCTAAGGTAGTTACATTAGGTGAGATAATGTTAAGACTCTCAACACCAGGTAGTGAGAGATTTGTTCAGGCTGATCAGTTCGATGTTAATTACGGTGGTGGCGAAGCCAATGTTGCAGTGTCACTTGCAGGTTTTGGTCATGATACTCAGTACGTAACAGCTCTTCCTGATAATGAAATAGGTGATTGCGCCGAGGCTGCACTAAAGAAATATGGTGTTGGAACTAAGTATATATCAAGAAGTGGTGAAAGACTTGGTATTTACTACCTTGAGTCAGGCGTTGCTATGAGACCGTCCAAGGTTGTATATGATCGAGCTCATTCTTCAATATCAACAGCAAGCATTGATGAGTTTAACTTTGATGAAATATTCGAAGGTGCCGACTGGTTCCATTTTACAGGTATTACTCCAGCCATATCCGATAGCGCAGCAAAGCTTTGTGAGGCAGCTCTTATCGCAGCTAAGAAAAAGGGCGTAACAGTATCGTGCGACCTTAACTTTAGAAAAAAGCTTTGGAGTAGTGAGAAGGCAAGAAGCGTAATGACTCCACTTATGAAGTATGTTGATTATTGTATAGGTAACGAAGAAGATGCATATCTTGTACTTGGCTATAAGCCAGACAACACCGATGTTGTAGCAGGAGAGCTTAATCTTGAAGGCTACAAGTCAGTATTTAAGAGAATGGCCGATGAACTTGGCTTTAAGGCATGTATATCATCGCTTCGTGTAAGTAAGTCAGCTTCTGATAACGGATGGTCGGGATGTGTGTATGACGGTGAGACAGGAGAGTTCATTCATAGTAAAGAGTATCGTATTCATCCTATCGTTGACAGAGTAGGTGGTGGCGATTCATTTGCAGCCGGATTCATATGTGGTGTGCTTGATGGAAGAGACCTTGGTGAAGCCATTGAATATGCAGTTGCAGCATCGGCGATCAAGCATACAATTCCAGGTGATTTTAACCTTGTTTCGAGAAAAGAGGTTGAGACACTTATGGGTGGCGATGGCTCAGGACGTGTACAGCGTTAATCGATTATTGATAATATATGATTTCTAAAAAAGGGGGAAGAGTAATTTATCCCCCTTTTTTCTATGATTAGTCCGTGGTTTTTGACACGACATAATGCTATATTGCATATGGGAAACATTTTTTTCTTATTTTAGAAATAGGAGGCACTATTTATGTCGAAAAGACGAATTGTAGCTCTTATGCTTGTAGCATTTGTTCTTTTTGGTTGCTTCAACTGGACTTCGCTTTCAGTTAACGCAGCATCTGAGGAAAAATCCTACACATTTTCAGAGCTCAAAAAGGTAACAGAATGGGGCGTTAGCTCTAGCGTTGGTGGTGACGGAGCACTCGAGATTACATTCGAGGGTCAGTATCAGTCATCTTTCTATGAGATTCCAACAGAAATTGATCCAGCAACAATTGAGAAATTAGTATTTGATGTAACAAGCGGTAATGCAGCTGATCTTGCATTTAAGCTACATACTCAGGCTGATTTTGATTCGGACAACAAGGGAGGAACTCCAGTTTCATATGGTAACCCAGAAGTTGTTGCGACTGGTGAAGATGTTCTTTATTTTTCAGTAATGTCACTTAATGATGGTACAACAAAGGCTACTATCAGTGGAGTGAAATTCTACTTAAGTGGTGAAGGTTCTGGTAGAACTAATTCATCAGATGACGGAGCTCTTTTAGAGGGCGACAGCGTCATAGCTAATGGAGACTTTTCGGATAGCGATACATCTATGTGGACTGTTGATGCAGGCTCAGCCAAGATTTCAACAGGTACAAGTGATTCTCCTATAGCAGGTGATATTACAACTTACGGTATTATCAATGGACGTACTCGTTCATATGATTGTTTTTC
>JAZRXF010000086.1:0-20061 GCA_045600085.1 Lachnospiraceae bacterium | reverse complement strand
GAAATAGGAAGAGCAACAGCCGAGGCATTAATGAATCAGCTTGATACAGGTGAAAAGGATGACAGGCTGATAAAATGTACTGCTTTTCCAGGTGAAAGCTGTGGATGTATTAATTGTAGAGGCGAGGATGAAGCTAGGCGTTCTTTAGGGCGTCATAAACCAGAGTAGACACTGGCCGATCGTTTTACCACAGATCGAATTAGGGAAATAGAGAAGACAATACTTCAGTCTGACAGATATTCCAATCTGGCCAAGACTATGCAGGAGCATTTTAATAAAAATATTGGTCATGAGGGTCCGGTATTTTACTGGTTACTCGATTCCAAAGTTTCCGAGCTTGGAGAACTAAATGTAGAAGAAAGTCCTAAATTTGAATATGCCAGCAGAATGGATGTGGTAATGGGACGTGATAGCGGTAACTTTGCAGCATCGGCAACAGATGTTGGTATCAAGGAATTATTGCCAGAGTATTATCAGTATAAGGATGACCGTGAGAATACAGTGTATGTACTGTTACCATCATACCTTGATGGTATTATGTATGGTTATTCAGTATTTGGAATGAATCTGCTGTTTTTTGAGGAAACATATTATTATTCCTTCCACGAAAGACTGATACGTACACTCGAGGCCTATAAAAAGAATCTTCAGCTCACCAATCTATATGATAAGCTGGCAGACCTTATGCATGATGATCCATTAACTCATGTTCGAAACAGAGTGGCCTATGAAAAGTATAAGTCATCTCTTGAAGAGAAGCTGCTAACAAATAATGAATGTGATTTTGCTATAGTACTATTTGATATCAATAATCTAAAGCAAATCAATGATAATCTTGGCCATGAACTTGGTGACGAGTATATTAAGAATTGCTGTAGGCTGATATGCAAGGTGTTTAAGCACAGTCCTGTATTTAGAATCGGTGGCGATGAATTTGTGGCTGTACTTAAGGGTGATGATTACAATGACAGGGGTGAACTTCTTGATACATTTAGAAGTAGTATGGAGGAGTCTCTTAATAGTGAATCACTTGTCGAGAGAGTATCAATAGCCTGTGGTATGGCCGTAATGGTTGGAGATACACCGGAGGCACTTGGTGAAACCATCAGAATAGCTGACGAGCGTATGTATATGAATAAGACTATGATGAAGAAGCAGATGCAGAATAATTAAAAAGTTTGATTTAGTATTAATTAAAAAGCCTATTTGTTCGATAAATATGTCGAATAAGTAGGTTTTATATTTTTTATACAACTTTTTTGAAAATTTTTTTACAAAAACACTAAAGTTGTTATAAAAACGTCCGATATAAGAGATAAGAAGGAAAGGAAGGAGGCATCAATATGAGAATTGAAAGCTATTCAAATATCCAGCAGCTCTACAATTTATCAAAGCCAGCTAATACAGCTAAGCCAGCAGCAAGCGCTGATTTTAGAGACAAACTCAATATCTCAAGCGCAGGTAAAGACCTTACTATTGCTAAGCAGGCAGTTAGTGAATCACCTGATGTAAGAGCTGATAGAGTTAGTGAGCTTAAGAGTGCTATTGATAATGGAACTTATGATGTAAGCGGCCAGGATTTTGCTGATAAGATCATGGAGAAACTCTCGCAGGCATTTGCTTAGTCGCTTATAAATAAAAATTAATAACACGACTATTGCAGTGCCTGTGACGAGAATTCGTCGCGGGCACTTTGTGTTCAGACAAAGGTATAGGTATTACATTTGGCTAGTTTAATGGAAACACTTATCGATACACTCGATAAGGAAAACAGTGAATATAAAATATTAATAGAGCTTTCCAGAGAAAAAACACCGGTTCTTATAAAGGGTGATCTTGAGGCTTTAAATACAATTACTGAAAAGGAGCAGGAGGTAGTTGCCAGAATTCAAAAGCTGGAGAAAACCAGAATGCTTGCAATGAAGGATATTGCTGAGGTTACTAATAGCAATGCTGAGGAGCTTAAGCTTCAGGACCTTATTAAGATGATGTCAGGAAGACCAAAGGAGCGCGATGCACTGACAAGGCTTCACGACGAGCTTAAAACAACCCTCCACAATATGGAGCTTATTAATGACCAGAATAGAGATCTTATCAAGAGTTCTCTTGAAATGGTTGAATTTGAAATGAATATGTTGCAGTCAATGCGTATGGCGCCAGAGACTGCTGATTATAATAGAGATGCCTATAATACAGGAAGTATTATGGGAAGCGGCACCAAGAGATTTGATTCAAGAAGTTAAGAGGTAGAGCATGTCATTATTTGCTGACTTACATGTTGGTCGAAGCGGACTTCAGACCAGCCAGGAAGCCCTCAACGTAGTGGCTCATAATATTACGAATACTGACACTCAGGGATACGTGCGCCAGCAGGTATCTCAGAGCACTCGTGACTATAACCGTCTGAACATGGATATCACTGGTATCAGCATGAAGCAGACAGGTCTTGGTGTATATATTGGTGAGGTTCGTCAGGTAAGAGACCGTTTCCTTGACCTTTCTTATAGAGAAGAAATAGGAAGACAGGGCTTTTATGATACTGCCTACGATGCTATCCAGGAAGTTGAAGAGATTTTCGGTGAAATGGACGGCGCAACCTTCTACGAATCTATGAATGATTTCTGGACTTCCATCGAGGAGCTTGTTAAGGATCCAGGTTCCGAGGTATGTCAGTCCATGTTTGTACAATATGCTCAGTCTTTTTCTGAAGCAGCTCGTAATGTATATAGTAGTATGTCCAACTATCAGGATAAGTTAGATTACAAGGTACGTGATACCGTTGATAGAATTAACGAGCTTGGTAAGAAGATATACGATCTTAATGAAAAGATAAGAGGTATTGAGGTAGGCGGAGTGGAGAACCCTAATGACCTCAAGGACCAGAGAAATCTTCTTATCGATGAATTATCAAAATATGCCAAGATTTCTTACAATCAGGATTTCTATGGCAATGTACTTATAAAGCTTGAAGGCCATGATTTTGTTACAATGAATCAGGTCAATGAAGTAGCTTATCAGGTCAACGAGGATTCGGGTTTTGTCGATGTGTTCTGGCCAGATATGGCAAAGTCTTATGTGGACTCGGCTGGCAACAAGATATATAGACCAGAGACAGCCCCAGTATTCAATTTTGATATCAAGATATCCTCTACAATTGATACTGATCTTGGCGTACTTAAGAGTGCAGTTCTGGCCCGAGGTGATCACCGTGGTAACTGGACAGACCTTGAGTCCGATGAAGCCTATGACAACGTGAAGGAATCAGTTATGATGAATGTTATGGCTGAGTTCGATGGACTTGTTAGAAATGTTGTTAATGCAGTTAATGATGTATTGAAGGATAGCGCTGAGGCAGCAAGACTTAAGGATCCATCAAGTAACTACCTTCGTGATGCGGATGGTAATCCTATTCAGCTGTTTACTCGTATTGCATGTGATGATACTACAAGACCTGAGACAGTTAAGCTCGCTGATGTGCAGGCAGCAGGTCAGCCAGGCAGCTTTGAAATGGATGCCAATGGTCAGTACAGACTTGTAAAATCAGTTAATGGTGGTAGCAAGCAGTACTATGATGGTACATATACATTCAATGCTTCTACCAACGAATACATATCAGATTCTACAGGATGGTTCTCGATAAAGAACCTGGCTGTCAATGAAGATTTACTTCAGTATCCAACACATCTTGGTTTCAAGGGACCAGATGGTTCTATGGACTATGAAACAGCCAAGGCACTTGAGACAGCATTCAATGAAAAGAATTATAAGCTTAATCCAGAGCTTACCAATCCTATCAGTATCACAGAGTATTATGCGAACCTGATAGCGCAGCTTTCTAACTCAGGTAATGTATACAAGAGTCTTTCAGAGAATCAGGTACTTACCGTTGAGTCAGTGGAGTCACAGCGTCAGGGTGCGATGGGCGTATCAACTGATGAAGAGCTTTCTAATATGATTCGATTCCAGAATGCTTACAATGCAAGTAGCCGTTTTATCAACGTAATTGATGAGTGTATGGAGCATCTTATTAATACACTTGGTAGATAATATAGTATAATAATTATTGAAGGGAGCGTGTGCGTCGCACATGCTCCTGTTTTGATTAGAGGAATTGGTTAATAATTAATGATTGATGCAGGATTAATAAATATAATAGCTGAAGAGGAAAGAGAACAATATAATCAGGATTTATATGAGTATCTCCCCGAAGAGTGGCGTAAGAATATTGATTCAATTCTAGCTATGTGTAATAGCCTGGCAGGTTTGTTAAAGAAAGTGGCTGAGGAGAATGAAGAGGCCATTAATTTATATAGAGAATTTGTGGCTACTACAGGTGTTAGCGATATTTTTTTAAAGAAGATATGTGAAGAGACGGATATTGATTCAGTTATAACTGAGAAGATAGTTGAACTTTCACCGGTTTATGATCCCATAGTAATTGTTGAAGGAAATGACATTTGTTATGGGACACCAAGGGAAATTGTTCAAGCTCTTGGAAAGGCCTATGAGACACTTGGTGAAAAGGTTATATATATATCAAGTGATGGAATAGATGTTCTACAGGACGTTATAAATAAGCGCGGAGATAAAATTAAATTCTTTGTCGGAGCACAAAGTATTCTTCTTAATGCCACATTTTTCCAAAACATGAAAAATGTTCCTAAGGTCCAAATAATAATGGACAATCCACTTTTTCTAGATAACTTTTATGAAGGATACAACGATAGCTATTTCACATTTATACAGGACTATAAATATGTTGAAATGGTAAAAAAATATATTGGTTTTAATAATGCAGATTACCTTCCTTTTGCAGGAGAAAGAGGAAGTGGATGTTATGGAAATAAAAAATATAATCTTTCATTTGTAGGTAGCTATAAAGCCCCTATAAAAGATTTTTCTGGTTGGAGTGATATAAAAATTGAGTACTACCAATATATGATTGAGCATCCAACTGCTTCCTACGATGAAGGTCTTAAAGCTTTTTACGATGAAAAATCAATATGTCTGAGTGATAGTGATATTCAAAGAATGATGTGGGAATACAGAGAAGTATGTTATGAGGTTGCACATTTTTTTAGGCACAAAATAATAGAAACTGTTCTTTCTTCCAATATTACTATTGATGTTTTTGGTGAAGCATGGAAAAAGTATGAAGGATCAGGTAAAGAAAATCTTATTGTTCACGAAGAACTAAGTTCTAAGGAAGCTCTTGATGTTTATTCAGAGAGTAAGGTATCACTTAATATAATGTCATGGCATAAAGCAGGCGTGACTGAACGCGTAGCTAATATTATGATGTCGGACGCGGTGTGCTTGTCAGAAATGACGGACGCAATAAAAAAAGAATTTGTGGTAACAGGTGATAAGCAGCAGCTTGTAACTTTTGAAATAGATAAGATAGAAGAACTTCCTGGCATTATTCGAGAATTATTGAAAGATGAGATTAGGTGCAAGAAAATAGTGCAAAATGCTCATCAAGAGTGTGAAATGAATCATACCTGGGAATGCCGCGCAATAGAAATTTATAATACATTATTAAATCATCTTACATAAAGAATTCCTAAAGTATATGGACGATGTGCCGATATATATTTTGAAAATAGTTTCTTTTGTTAAAACTATTCGTTGATTTTTATTATAGGAGAGGCTTATATGTCATCAACCTTTTTAGGATTAAATACAGCATATTCGGGACTTCAGGCAGCCAACGCTGCTCTTAATACTACAGCCAATAATATCTCTAATGCAGAAACTAAAGGCTATAGTAGACAGACAGTAACAACTCAGGCCGCGGATGCAATTCGTTCATTCACAACCTACGGCTGCGTTGGTGCAGGTGTAGAGACACTTGCCATTGAGCGAGTTCGTGACAAATTCTATGACGAAAAGTTCTGGACCAATAATACCAAGCTTGGTGAGTATGAGTCCAAGCAGTATTATATGTCGTGTATAGAAGAGTATTTCTGTGACGATGATTCTATTAAGGGCTTCACTTCTATATTCAATGAATTTTATGGAACGATAGAAGAGCTTGCTAAGAATCCTGGTGATGCTACTAATCGTCAGCAGACTATTGCTTACGCAAATAATGTATGTACTTACTTCAATGATATGTATGGTAGTCTTCGTAAGCTTCAGGACGATGCTAACCAGGAGATATCAGTTAATATTGATAGAATTAATGCGATTGCTGAAGAGGTAGCATCGCTCAATAAACAGATTAATGTAATAGAGATGAACTCAGGGGCTATGGCCAATGAGCTTCGTGACCAGAGAGATCTTCTTATCGATGAACTTTCTGAGATAGTCAAGGTTGAGGTTGATGAAGTACCTATTATAGATACTAATGATACATCTCGTGATACTGGTGGTACAAGATATCTTGTAAAGATATGTGGACAGAATATCGTAGATGGTAACTACTATAAAACCTTTACCTGCGTGCCAAGAACTCCATCAGAGGCAAGTAACCTTTCCGATATCGATGGATTATATGATGTATATTTTGCAGGCGATGATTCTTGGACACCTGAGGATTACCACAACAAAGGCGTTCAGCTCAATATGTACACCGATACAGTAGGTGGCAAGCTTGGAGGACTCATTGCAATCCGTGATGGTAACAATGGTGAAGGCTTTGAAGGTAAAGTTACTAATATTAGTGGAGTAGCCAATAATGCCGATGGTCTTCCTATTCAAAAGGTTGAGATAACAGTTGATAAGTCCTATCTTCAGGATTTGACAAAGCTTAATCTTACAACCTCGGGTGGTATCGTAAGTATAGCTGGCGGTTTATATCACTTTGATTCATGGGAATATGACCCTACAAAGTCAACTTATACATTTGATGTAATAGTAGAGAAGGGTGTTACGGTACCAGACAGTGCAGTTGCCAATAGCGTAAGTGCTAATGTGGGTCCTTCCATAAAATATCAGGGTATACCTTATTACCTTGGACAGATGAATGAGTGGGTTAGAAAGTTCTCCGAGAACTTCAACGATATTCTTGCAGAGGGCGTGATTGATGAGGGAGTTGATGCCGATGGCAATCCAATTCATGGACCTAATCTATTTACTGCTCTTGATAAGGATGGTAATGAGATACCATTTAGTACTGACAAGAAATATGGCGAAGGCTACAACAATATAATTGGTAGTAGAGATCTTGATAACTATTATCAGCTTACAGCAGGTAACTTCAGAGTGGCCGATGAACTTATTAAGAGCCCATCAAAATTGGCAACCAGAAGTGAGCGATATGAAGGTCAGGAACAGAATGATATTGTTAATAAGCTAATTGGTCTTAAGACCAATTCGGACCAAATGAGCTTTAGAGGATGCTCGGCAGACCAGTTCCTTGTATGCATGTTGTCGGATGTGTCGCTGAACGCACAGCGTGCCAATGACTTTACAAGCAACTACACAGTTCTCAGGAATTCCATTGAGAATCAGAGGCTTGCAGTAAGCGGTGTTGATAATGACGAAGAAGCTGTTAATCTTACCAAGTATCAGCAACAGTACAATATGGCATCCAAGATGATATCGGTGCTTAAGGAAGTATATGACAGACTTATTCTCCAGACAGGAGTTTAATTGATTAGGTTGATTAACTAATAGAGGGAAGCATATGAGAATTACCAATAAAGTTATGCAGAACAATGCATTAACAAATATCAATAGAAACAAAGAACTTCAGGATAAGCTTAATACAGAACTTGCTACTGGTAAGAAGGTAGATAGGCCATCTGATGATCCAGTAGTTGCAATAAGAGCGCTTAGACTTAGATCAGATGTTAGCCAGATTTCTCAGTATTATAAGAAAAATGTTCCTGATGCCAAGAGCTGGCTTGAGCTTACAGAAAGTTCTATTAAAACCTCTGTTTCGGTAGTAAAAGATATGATTGAGCAGTGCGAGAAGGGCTCTAATGATACTCTTAAAACAGAGGATAGAAAGATTATTATCGATGCGCTCAAGGAACTTCGTAATGAGGTATATGCAACTGGTGATGCCGATTATGCAGGAAGATATATCTTCACTGGGTATAGAACAGATACTTCGCTTACATTCCGTGAGAACGAGAAGACCAACTTTGAGATAACAGAAATGTTCACAGGCGATGATCTTGAGAAGATTACTTATATCGAAAAGGGAAATCTCGCTAATGTATCAGAGTCAAATTATATGAACGGTACAGCTGCTGTTGCTTCTGAAAATGATGTACAGAGTCATACATATTATAGATTCAGAGCTTCCTACGACAATCTTAGTCAGTCAGCGGCGCCATTTACCAATGGAACAACAACTTATAACGTAACAGCTGTTGATGATCCAGAGACAGCTTATAAGGATGCTGAGGGTGGAAAAGAAGTAGTATATTTCGTTAAGTCTACAGGCGAATATGTTATGAGCGAGGACGTTTATAACGATATTAAGGCAGCAGCCAATCAGGAAGAAACAAGAAACTTTACTGTGAAATATGAGAAGAATGACTGGAAGATAGGAGATCTTCGTCCGCAGCATTACTTCCAGTGTGTTCAGACTACTGATAAGACAGGTAAGGATCTTGAATTTGTTGATAGTAACGGTGATACCAATCCATCGCCTATCAGCTACAATATGGGGCCAGAACCAGAGTATGGTCAGCCAATAGAGTATCAGGTGGGCTTCAATCAGTATATTCAGGTTAATACTTACGCGAACGAGATATTCCAGCATGATATAGGTCGTGATGTTGATGAGATTATTGACCTTGCTAATAATCTTAATGATACAGAGTTATTAAAGACAAAACTCGATAAGATGTACAAGGCAGTTAAGGATGATGAGTCAAAGGTTGATGAAGCTAAGGCACTTAAGAGTGATCTTGATGCTGCTGACAAGGCAACAACTCTTCTTAAGGATCAGCTTCAGAAAACATTTAGTAAGTATATTACGAAGATGCAGGATTATCTTAATGCGACCAACGAAGCAGTTACAACTGTAGGTGGTAGATCTAAGAGACTAGACCTAATCGAGAACAGACTTGAGGATCAGACAACAACCTTCAAGACTCTTCAGTCAGAGAATGAGGATGCTGACGCAACAGAGGTAGCTGTACAGCTTTCAAGTGCTAAGATTAACTATGAAGCAGCGCTTATGTCTACAGGCCAGATGATTCAGAAGACACTGCTTAATTACTTATAGAATGCAGGTTGTATCTATTAATTAGAAACTGTAGAAACTTATAATAGTATGCTATAATAAAAGAGGTTTCTATAAAGATTATATAATACATATATGAAGGTATAGAGGAGGTTACATAATGGATATTAACACAAGAATTTTTGGTCAAATTAGTATAGAGGATGATAAGCTTATTCATTTTCCTCAGGGTATTGTAGGATTCCCAGAGCTCACTGATTTTGCAATAGTACATGATTCTGATCAGGGCGATCAGGCAGGTATTAGATGGATGCAGTCAGTTCAGGAGCCAGGATTTGCAATGCCTGTTATTGATCCACTTATGGTGGTTGAGGATTATAATCCAGTAGTAGATGATGAACTTCTCAAGACCATTGGTGGACTTGAGGATGTGCTTGTACTTGTTACTATTACTGTTCCAAGTGACTTGACTAAGATGACAGTTAATCTCAAGGCTCCATTTGTAATAAATGTTAATGAGAAAAAGGCATGTCAGGTAATATTAGAGCAGGATCTTCAGGTGAAGTTCCCAATATATGATATCTTGCAGAAGAGAAAGCAAGAAGCAAAGGCAGGTGAGTAGGATGCTGGCATTATCAAGAAGAAAAGGCGAGTCTATCGTTATTAACAATGATATAGAGATTACAATCCTTGAGGTTAAAGGTGACCAGGTGAAGCTTGGTGTTGCTGCTCCTAAGGAAGTACCTATCTATCGTAAGGAAGTATATACTCAGATTCAGGAGTCTAATAAGGCTGCTATGACAGAGGCTAGCCCTGAGGCACTCAAGAATCTATTTAGCTAAGGGTGTATTATAAAACAATAATGAGATTATTAACCTCACTTCAATATGTGTATTTGAAGTGGGGTTTTTATGTAAACACGTTATTGCACAAAAAGTTTAGATATTTTTTATTAATTATTTTTGCAATATTTTTTTATTAATTTTATTAATGATATAAACATTTATAATGCATACACCGATAAATAGAGTAACAACTATTTGTATGTTTTTATTACACACGGAGGTGATCACGATGGCAATAGAACCAATTAGTAGCGTAATGACTTATCAAGCACAGTCTACTCAGGTATCTAATAATGCTCAGAGATCAGCTGAGACCATGGAAGGTCAAAACATCGAAATAAGTGCTCCAAAGATTGATGATGATACGATATCCGTATCCAAATCTCAGGAGAAGAATGAAAATCCTGACAATAAGAATAGCCAGGAGAAGGATGTAGACCAGGAACTTATAAGAAAAGCTATGCAGGAGCTTAGCAAGAAGTCTCAGAATGTTTCGGCAGAGTTTGGTATACATGAAAAGACTAACCGCATCACAATCAAGATGGTAGATAAGACAACCAAGAAGGTTATTAAGGAACTGCCACCTGAAAAGATGCTTGATATGATGGCCAGGATATGGGAAATGTCCGGCCTTATAGTAGATGAGAAGAGATAGGAGGTAAGCTATGGCATCAGATATGGTACGAATAACTGGTATGAACTCAGGTCTTGATACAGAGGCCATAATTGGAGCTTATACTTCAGTTCATAGCGAAAGAGTTAAATCAGCTAAAAATAGTTTGACACTTAACAAATGGAAGCAGAGTGCTTGGAAGGATATGAATTCTAAGATTTATAGCTTTTATACCAAGACTTTGTCCACTATGAGAATGACATCAGCTTACAAGAAAAGTAAGACTACAACTTCTAATAGTGCGCTCAGCGTAGTATCGGGAGCCAACGCAGTCAATGGTGTGCAGACAGCTAAGATCAAGTCAACAGCTTCAGCAGCTTATCTTACAGGCTCTGAGGTTAATATTGGTGCTGATGAGAATCTTAATGAAAAGCTTGGCATCGGTATTGGCGAGAAGATTACATTTAAGGATAATAAGGGCAACGAGCAGACTATTCAGATTGGTGGAGTATCGGTAGACGGTAGTGCTACAGTAGTTAATAATATGAATGAGCTGGCCGATGCTTTTAAGAAAGCTGGCCTTAATGCCAACTTCGATGCTGGTAATAAGAGATTGTTCCTAAGTGCCAAGGAAACAGGCGAGTCCAACGATTTTTCTATTACAGCTGATAATAATGAAGTTCTTGCCAAGCTTGGACTTGCTAGTCAGGCTCAGTTAGATACACTTGCCAATGGCTCTGATTATAAGGCGGCTAATAAGATTGATGGCTCAAGTGCAGAGCTTGAACTTAACGGTGCAACATTCAAGTCTGATAGCAATACATTTACAATTAATGGATCGACATATCAGATTAACTATATGCCAACCAATCCTGATGAGAATATATCTATCAACACACAGGATGATTATGAAGGTGTGTATGATGCTGTAAAGGGTATACTTAAGGAATATAATGAGCTTATGACTGCCATGTCTAAAGCTTATAATGCAGATTCAGCAAAGGGATATGATCCACTTACTGATGAACAGAAAGATCAGATGTCTGAAAAGGAAATAGAGGAATGGGAGAATAAGATTAAAGATAGTCTCCTTCGTAGAGATGAGAATCTTTACGGTGTTATGAATGCTATGACCAATTCATTTGCTCAAGGCTTCGAGATAGGTGGAAAGACCATGTATCTTTCTGATTTTGGTATTTCAACGCAGGGCTATTTCACAGCCGACAAGAATGAAAGATATAGCCTTCATATAGATGGTGATACTAGTGATGAAGTATCGGCAGCCAATGCTGATAAGCTAAAAGCCATGATATCAAGTGATCCTGAGAAGGTTGCAGAGTTTTTCAGCTCATTGGCTGGAAAAATGTATAATGATATATATGACAAGATGGGCTCATCTTCACTTAGTAGTATATATAAGGTATATAATGATAAGGAACTCAAGAAGGAGCAGACTGATTGGGAAAAGAAGGTAGCTGACCTTGAAAGTAAGCTCAAGGATATTGAGGATAAGTATTACAAGAAGTTTGCAGCCATGGAGAAACTTATGGGTTCAATGAATTCAACACAAAATTCTATGTCAGCATTCTTTGGATAAAAACTATAATAAATGAATAGAGGGGTATTATGATGCAGAATCCATACGCTCAGTATAATAACAACAAGATAATGACAGCTTCACCAGCTGAGCTCACACTTATGCTTTATGAAGGAGCAATTAAGTTCGGCAATCTTGCCATCATGGCTATTGATGATAAGGACATTGAGAAAGCTCATAAAAACATAATGAAGGTGCAGCGTATAATAGAAGAATTTCGTTATACACTTGATCATAAGTATGCTGTGGCTGAGGATTTTGACAGAGTATACAAATATCTGCTTACAAGACTTCTCGAGGCTAATCTTTCCAAGGATAAAGAAATCATGGAAGAGGTAGTAGAACACCTTCGTTCCATGAGAGACAACTGGAAGGAAGTAATGAAGAGAGCCAAAATGGCTTAATTGTCCGTGAGGCGTGGAAGTTATGACTGAAAAATATTTACAATCATTAATAGATGGTCTTAACCAGAAGATCAATATTTTGGATAAGCTCACAGAGTACACAGAGGAGCAACAGAAGATTGTTGGTGAACCTAATATCGATTGGGATGCTTTTGATAAGACTATTGATGACAAGGATGAGTTGATCCAGAAATTAACAGTAATAGATGAAGGTTTTCAGACTGTATATGACCGCATAAAGGACGAAGTATCTGCCAATAAAGACAAGTACAAAGAATATATTCTTATATTAAAGCAGCAGATTGGTCTTGTAACAGAGAAGAGTACCTCACTTATGGCGCTGGAGCAGAGAACAAAGGCCAAGGTAACTAGTGGCTTTGGAACGCAGAGACAGCAGATTCGTTCCAGTAAAGAATCATCCAAGGTTGCCAGCAGCTATTACAACACTATGAATCGTATGAATTATATTGATCCGCAGCTTATGGATTGGAAAAAATAATATGTTATGTATTAAGAGCATTACACTTGATTAGTTGTAATGCTCTTTTTATTTATTTGTAAATAAAAAATGTAGCTTGAGAACTAAAGTTATAGGCTTTTTTGTACGATAATATAAATGTAATCAAAAAAGTACAAAAAAATAATAAAAAAATAAAATTTTTTGTAAAAAACTATAAAGTATTGAGTGAGACATCCGATATATATAATACAAGGGAACAAAATCCCTTAGTAATAATAACAAGGTGATAAGGATGTCACCCACTACACATTTTCAAGGAGGAAAAAATTATGGTAGTACAGCACAATTTAACAGCAATGAACAGTAACAGAATGTTAAACGTAACAAAGGGCGCACAGGCTAAGCAGACTGAGAAGCTTTCTTCTGGTTATAAGATTAACCGTGCAGCTGATGACGCAGCAGGTCTTGCTATTAGTGAGAAGATGAGACGTCAGATTAAAGGTTTAACACAGGCATCTGCAAATGCACAGGATGGTATCTCTGCAGTACAGACAGCTGAAGGTGCTCTTGGTGAAGTACATGATATGCTTCAGAGAATGAACACACTTGCTATTCAGGCATCTAACGATACTATGACAACAAAGGATCGTGGATATCTTGATCAGGAAGTTCAGCAGTTAAAGTCTGAAATCGATCGTGTTGCTTCAACAACAACATTCAACGAGCAGAATCTTCTTGATGGTTCTTTCACAAATAAGAATCTTCAGGTTGGTGCAGAGAAGGGTCAGTTTATCAAAGTTGACATCGCTAAGATGAGAGCTTCTGGTCTTGGTCTTGACGATTCAGTTAAGGTTTCAGGTACTGACAACACAAATGCACAGAATGCTATTGATACAATCAAGGCAGCTCTTGAGAAGGTTTCTAGCCAGAGAGCAGATCTTGGTGCTGTTCAGAACAGACTTGAGCACACAATCAAGAACCTCGACAACGTAGTTGAGAACACAACATCAGCTGAGTCACAGATTCGTGATACAGATATGGCTAAGGAAATGGTTGCTTATAGCAACAACAACATCCTTGCTCAGGCTGGTACATCAATGTTAGCTCAGGCTAATCAGTCAAATCAGGGAGTATTATCTCTTTTAGGTTAATTTCTTCACTGATAATTATTATTAAATCTACCATTAAAGGCCTATCCGAAAGGATAGGCCTTTTGCTTGAAAGGTTAATAGAATGAGATTATTGTTTTTACAATGGAATGCTTTTGGATCAGATTATGTGCTACAAGAGTGGAAAAAGCTAGGATATGAGTGTATCGTATTTGATTTTCCACAGCAAAAAGATACTAGATACAGTGAAGAAATAGCAACAAGTGTGACCAATGCCATAGTGGCTAATAAAATTGACTTTGTCTTTTCGTTTAATTTTTTTCCAACTGTTGCAATAGCATGTAAGGCGTGCCGAGTGAAATATGTATCATGGACATACGATAGTCCATATAGGCAATTATATTCTGAGACTATAGTATATGATACCAATTATGCTTTTATATTTGATAAAGCTGAATATAACAATCTAAAAAAACTAGGTATCGATACAGTATATTATCTACCTATGGCAGCACCAGTGGATGATTACGACAAAATGCTACTGACAGATGAAAATGAAAAAAGGTTCAATGCCGATATTGCTATGATTGGATCAATGTATACAGAGAAGAATAATTTCTTTGACTATTTAAAAGGCCTGGATAGTTATACAGTAGGGTATCTTGATGCAATCATGGAAGCACAAAAAAGGTTATATGGTGTTGATATTATAGAGCAAGCATTAATACCAGAGATTATAGAGAAAATGCAAAAGGTATGTCCTGTTGTCAAAAACGAAAATGATTTTGAATCAGTAGAGTGGGTTTTTGCTAAATATTTTTTATCAAGAAAGCTTACAGCAATAGAACGATATGAATATATTAAGGCTTTATCTGATAATAGAAACGTTGCAGTGTATACTCCAGGAGATACATTAGATTTACGTATTGATAACAGGGGGTGTGTTAATTATTATACAGAGGCACCTTATGCTATTAAGGCTGCAAAAATCAATCTAAATATAACACTTCGGAGTATCATATCAGGTATACCACTTAGGGCTTTTGACATAATGGGATGTGGAGGATTTCTTCTTACTAATTATCAGGAGGATTTCCTTGAGTTCTTCGAACCAGATAAAGATTTTGTTTATTTTGATAGTAAGGAAGATCTTGTTGAAAAGGTTGCTTTCTATCTAAAAAATGAATCTCTTCGTGAAAAGATAGCAATATCAGGTTATGAAAAAATAAAAGTTAGCCATACTTATGCGCATAGAATAGAAATGATAAAGAAGATAGTAGGTTGTTGATATAGGAGAGAAGCCATGAGTTATTATTACGATGAAGTGTTCAGAGATATTAAAAATATGTCAATTGATTATTTGAGCGGGAATTATGATTATTGTTATTTAAAAGCAATGCATAAGAAACTTGAAGAAAAAGAGACCGAAGTATTAATAGTTGGCTGTTCCCATGCAATGAACGGTATTATTGAAACTGAGATGGATAGAGAAACTGTTAATTTATCTTTATCATCACAAGATATTTATTATATATATAAAAACATAGAAAAAGTACTTATGTATTGTAAACCAAAATATTGTTTCATAAATATAGGATATTGGGGATTGTATCAGGATTTAAGTAAACAAAAAAATCAAAGCGTGTTGATTGATTACATCTTTAATCCTATTTTTCAGGATTCACATAGAAAAGAGGTTTTAGAAACAGAGACTACGAGATATCGTAATGAATTCTTTATGAAACTTAGTAGTAGCTACGATTTTGAAACACTGAAGAATTTGTCACATGATTGGGCGATAAATTGTTTGAAAGAAGAAGGCTCCTATTATAACAACATAAAAAGTAGAGAAAAAAATTCAGCCCTTTATTTACGTGGATACGAATGGAATAAAATGTCAAATGAAGAAAAAGAAAAGGTGGCAAAAGATCGTACGGCAGATCATAATCGATTTGTGAAGTATAGTAAAACTAGAGAAGAAAATGAAATAATCTTAGGAAATATTATAGAGATGTTGGACAAAGAAGGTATAATTCCAATAGTAGTAATATTCCCTCAGACGAAATTATATACTAAGTATATAGATGAAAAATATAAAAAGAAATTTTGGATTATTTAGAAAATCGAAATGAACAGATATTCTTTTATGATATGAACGATGAAGTTGTATTTTGTGATGATGATTTTATAGATTCAGATCATTTGAATCTTCAAGGCGCACATAAAGCAACTCAACTAATAAATACATATATAGATTGCATAAGCGAGTATGCATTAAATTGATAATCATCTAGTTAGATAGAGTGATAGCATACGCTCGAATTGCGACTCAAGACCAAAAGATTTTGCCTCCATATATGTGCCAGTTACCATGGTTTCAAAACAATTGTATTTCTGATAGTCTGATAGGTAAGAGGCTATTATTTGACATTTATACTGGAAATAATTAGAAAGGCTTGTCGATAAACTAGAGTCAACCCGATAAACTGTCATCAGTGATTCGTGGACAAAGCCAAGAGGACAGTTTTTTGCAACCTTTATAGCGAAGTCCCAATCTTCAAGGGCGCGCATAGAGGTGTTGAATCCGTTGAGCTCATTAAAAAGAGCCTTTTCCATTAATATTGTTGGCGCACCTACAGTATTTCTGTAGAGAAGGGTTGGAAGTATTTCTCCATCATACTGATCGAGTTTATAACAAAGTGGAACATCAGAATTATCTGCTTCTATATGATAAGAACAATAAACAAATCTGCAATTTGGGTGAGTATTTATATAATTTACCTGTTTTTCTATTTTGTCAGGGTGCCATTCATCATCGCTGTCGTGAAATGCAATCCAATCATAACCAGCTACCGATACGCCATAATTTCTAGCACCTGCAGCCCCCCTATTTTCATCTAGCTTTACATATTTAATCTTGCCATTTGCTATAGAACCAACTAGAGAAGCTGTGTTATCAGAACCACAGTCATCAACAACGATTATCTCATCAACAGGATGAGTTTGGTTTAGTACACTATTTATGCTTCTAAGGATTGTTTTTTCTCTATTGTAAGTTGGAATAATAACACTTATCTTCATGGTAAACACCTCTATGTTTGATGGTATCTATTATATCATTTTTTTATGTTCATTATATTAAGGAAATACAGCCTAATTATTATCTAATAGTTTGTGGTCAGGAAATGGGATTTCTATGCAGGTTCTTTCAGTTATGGAAGCCTCTATATAAGTGAAAAGTTCACTAGCAATCGATAATACTTCTTCAATGTCCTTGACAGCGGCAATAAAAGAATCTTTATAACGGCTTTCTGTTTCCCAACTATATAATATATCTGCTTTGGCACGTAGTTCTTTTTCACAGATAATCTCTATGTTTTCACGATTTAAGATATTGAGATTAGCACGTATATCGTGATTTTCAGCATATCGAAAGCCATGAAGTTCGACAATGGCTTTTAATAGGAATTCAATAGTTTGCTGCAGGTTGAGACAGCAAGAGTCCATATAAGCATCTTCTTCATATATCTTAAGGTAATCTGATTTTGAATGCTCATAAGCTACTTTGGCTCTTGATAAAAGTTTACTCATACTATTTGTACTCCTTTGCAAATATCATGGTATACTCTGTCACTAGGATCAATTCGGTCGAACCATATAATATCAGCGTTCCAATCGCATAAGTTTTGTACGATTTCAGATATTTCGTCACGAACTCCGGAAGTATTGAACTCATCATAAAGTCTAATTGATAAATCAGTATCGCTAGTAGAGGTACATCGCATGGTTATACTACTACCAAAGAGCATAACAGCAGAAATCTCGGGTCTATCCGTCAGCGCATCATGAATAGATGCGACTAATCTTTGTTTCGTAGGATAGATATATTCCATCTTCACTCCCTTACAAGGTATTATTACTGGAAAAGAATAAAATTCACCGTAATAGTGCGTTCTGGTATTTTGAAGCTTTTCTACATAGCTTTGAAGACGAACTGCTTGACTTGACATTGATATGTTGAAATTGGGCATGATTTCTATGTGGTCAGGCATTAATTCATCGATGGAACACCCGAGGGCGATGGTAAGGCGGTAAAGCATTTCACCCTTGGCATGGGCAAGACTTTTTCTTCCCTGGTCGAAATCTTGAAGGGTTCTATAATTAACACCACTTGCCCTAGCAAGTTCACTTTGGCTCATATTATTTTTTAATCGTAATTCCTGAAGTTTTGTCATGAATGATATCTCCTAAAAATATTATACGCTAAATGACGTACATAGTTCAAGAGCTTTCGATACCATGATTAATGAAGAGTTGAAGTAATATTGACCTAATGAGGAAGCATTGAATTATGTTATAATTAAGAAATAATTTACAATATAGAATGAGGTAGATGTAATGTATGATTATTTAATAGTCGGAGCAGGATTATATGGCGCTGTATTTGCAGATAAGGCTACTAAGGCTGGCAAGAAAGTATTAGTTATAGATAAGAGAGAACATATTGCAGGTAATGTATATACAGAAAATGTTGAAGGCATTAATTTTCATAAATATGGTGCTCATATTTTTCATACTAATAATAAGGAAGTATGGGATTATGTGCAGCAATTTGCGACCTTCAATAGATTTACCAATTCTCCAGTAGCTAATTATAAAGGAGAGCTTTATTCTCTTCCTTTTAATATGTATACATTTAATAAAATGTGGGGAGTAGTGACTCCAGAGGAAGCTGCTGCGAAGATAAATGAACAGCGCAGGGAAATCGTTGGTGAACCACAAAACCTTGAGGAACAGGCGATAAGCCTTGTTGGACGAGATATCTATGAGAAGCTTATCAAAGGATATACAGAAAAGCAGTGGGGACGTGATTGTAAGGAATTGCCTGCTTTTATTATAAAGAGACTTCCTGTAAGGCTTACATTTGATAATAATTATTTCAATGCACTTTATCAGGGTATACCTGTAGGCGGTTATACCAAGATGGTTGAGAATATGTTAAGTGATATGGAGGTGCGTTTAGGTGTTGATTATTTAGCCAATAGGGAAGAATATGATGCTTTAGCAGATAAGGTCATATATACAGGTCCTATCGATGCATATTTCAATTATTCTCTTGGTTATCTTCAGTACCGTTCAGTAAGATTCGATAACGAAGTTTTAGATATTCCTAATTTCCAGGGTAATGCTGCAGTCAATTTTACTGATAGAGAGACGCCATGGACACGTATTATAGAACACAAATGGTTTGAGTTTGGTAAAGATGAGGAAGGTAATGAACTATCCAAAACCATAATATCAAGAGAGTATAGCTCAGAATGGAAGCCAGGCGATGAACCATACTATCCTGTTAATGATGAAGTGAACACAAAGCTTTACCAGGAGTACAAGAAATTAGCAGACAAGGAAGAAAAAGTTGTATTTGGAGGACGTCTTGGCGAATATAAATATTATGATATGGATCAGGTTATTGCTGCTGCACTTGATAAGGCAAGTGATATGATTAGACACTAAATATGTTGAGTAGTAATGATGGATAGATATATTGTATATTCAAAGAAGTAGTCTTACGTAAAAATCATA
The DNA here is from genome assembly GCA_045600085.1 of Lachnospiraceae bacterium. Classification (GTDB taxonomy): domain Bacteria; phylum Bacillota; class Clostridia; order Lachnospirales; family Lachnospiraceae; genus NK4A136. Next base: position 305 of record JAZRXF010000086.1, on the reverse strand, counting down.
TTTCCGTAAATGAAATTGAACGAAAATCATACAAAATACTAAAGTTTTGATATAAAAATGTCGATTATATTTTAGAGAATCGAAGTTTAAGGGACATTAAAGTCGAGTGCAAAAGGTATATTTTATGCAGTTTGCTGAAGGACTCAGAGTAATAATATGGGCTTCGCAGGAAACTGCGAAGCCTTATTTTAGTTTGCGCGCCATGGGCGCGCTCTAACGGGTGAAAGTCCCGAACACGCCCAGATAGTGGGAAGTGTATAGCCGAACAGCAAGGGTGTCCATCGTGAGGTGGAATCTGAAGGAAG
>JAZRXF010000085.1:0-25776 GCA_045600085.1 Lachnospiraceae bacterium | reverse complement strand
TTAAAATGAATTTTATATATATATTTGTGTTTAATAGACTTAAATTTCTATAAAATGGGTGGGAAACTTATGTATATAAGCTTCAAGATGAAGAATGGTTTGTGCTCGATATATGCAGGGGATAGTATTGAAAGATTTAATCGATAAAGTAGCAGAAAATCACACATTGACAGATGAAGAATTTCTTATACTTTTTCGTGGACTTGAGGATAAAGATGGTGAGATATCCGAGTATCTATTTAATAAAGCAGATAAAGTCCGAAAAGAAGTTTATGGAACCAGTATTTATATGCGTGGTTTGATAGAGTTTACGAATTATTGTAAGAATGACTGCTATTACTGTGGTATTAGAAGAAGCAATTGCAAAGCCGTTCGTTATAGATTGACCAAAGAAGATATAATAGAATGCTGCCAGCAAGGATATGAGCTAGGTTTTAGGACCTTTGTACTTCAGGGTGGTGAGGATCCTTATTATACAGATGAAAAGATATGTGATATTGTATCAACCATAAAGGAAAGGTACACAGATTGTGCAGTTACTTTATCAGTAGGTGAGAAATCAAAAGAATCATATAGTGCATTTTACGAGGCAGGGGCAGATAGATATCTTCTTCGACATGAGACTGCGGATTATGAACATTATAGAATGCTACATCCATCCGAGTTATCGGCACAAAACCGTCAGCGGTGCCTAGTTGACTTAAAGGAAATAGGTTTTCAAGTTGGCTGCGGGATTATGGTGGGTTCACCAGGTCAAACTTATAATTATATTATAAGAGACATACGTTTTATGCAGGAACTTAAGCCTCATATGATTGGTATTGGCCCGTTTATACCACATAGCGATACACCGTTTCATGATAGAGAAGCTGGCTCATTAAATATGACACTTCATTTGCTTTCAATTCTTAGATTAATATTTCCTGATGTCCTGCTTCCAGCTACAACGGCTCTTGGAACAATTCATCCTCTAGGCCGTGAGATGGGTATAAAGGCAGGTGCCAATGTTGTAATGCCTAACCTAAGTCCAGTCGAGGTAAGAGATAAATATCATTTATATGATGGCAAAATATGTACAGGTGATGAAGCGGCAGAATGCTGCCGATGTATGCAGGATAGAATGAAAAACATTGGGTTTGAGGTTGTTGTAGATCGTGGCGATCATATATCGAAGCGTTGTAAATTAAACTAATCATATATATATATAGGAATGCTAATATTGTATGACAAAAGATCTTACTAATGGATCTCCAATGAAGCTGGTAATTCGCTTTGCTTTTCCGCTATTCCTTGGAATGATTCTTCAACAATTTTATAGTATTATTGATACAGTTATAGTAGGTCAAAAGCTAGGCGTGGAAGCACTTGCAGGCGTAGGATCTACTGGATCAATTAGTTTTATGGTTATTGGTTTTTGCACTGGACTTAGTAATGGTTTTGCAATACCAATTGCTCAGCAGTTTGGAGCTAAAAATAATGCTGAGCTTCGTAAATATATGGCCAATAGTTTGTGGCTATGGATTATATATTCAGCCATTATAACTTTACTGGTTTGTGTATTTTGTGATTCCATTCTTAGGTTTTTAAACACACCAGAAGATATATTTGATTATGCCAGGGTCTATATTTTCATTATTTTTCTAGGTATTCCTTTTACTATTTTATATAATACTTTAGCTGGAATACTTCGCTCAGTAGGTGATAGTAGAACTCCTGTATTGTTTCTTACGATATCAACAGGCCTTAATATTATTCTTGATTTGTTATTTATTATGTTTTTACATATGGGAGTTGAAGGGCCTGCACTAGCAACCATTATATCTCAGGCGACCTCTGGTATTTTGTGTTATATACATATTCATCGCAAATTTAGCCTTCTTAAGCTTGAAATAGGAGAAAGGAAACCTTCGATTTATCATATGGGTAAACTCAGCAGAATCGGAGTTCCAATGGGCTTACAGACATCTATTACAGGAATAGGGCTGCTTATAGTGCAGGGTGCAATAAATGGCCTTGGTACTGCAGTTGTAGCGGGAGTTTCAACAGGACTTAGAATTAATGACTTTTTTCAGGCACCACTTGATGCAGTCGCACAGACAATGGCTCCCTTTGCAGGACAAAATCTCGGTGCTGGAAAGCCAGATAGAATCAAGCAAGGGGTAAAATCTGCTGTGATATGCGGTTTTATACTATCAGTAATAATGTTAATAATAGCTATTCCTTTTGGGAAAAATATAGCAGCAATATTCATGAAGGAACCTAGTAATGAAGTATTAGACTATGCTTATTTATTGGTACTTGCAATGGTTGGCTCATACATATTCCTTGTTCTTTTAAATGTTTTCAGGTTTACGCTTCAAGGAATGGGATTTGCTATGATAGCAATAATGTCAGGGGTTATGGAAATGATAGCAAGAGCAGCTGCAGGTCTTATATTAACACCACATTTTGGTTTTACAGGCATACAGTTTGCTCATCCTCTAGCATGGGTATTTGGTGATATACTTCTCATACCAGCTTTTTATTACTGTATGAGTAAATTAAAGAAAAAATATTAATAAATTGAATTATAGAAATAGAGGTATAATAATTGAGTACATTTGATTTACCGACCAAAGAACAATTAGATAAATATGATAATTTGCTTGAATATCTTCGGGAACTTGGTAGTGTAGCAGTTGCTTTTTCAAGTGGAGTTGATTCAACCTTTCTTTTGTTTGCTGCTAAAAGGGCTCTTGGTGATAAAATGATGGCTGTAACGGCACTTTCAAGTTCTTTTCCAGAAAGAGAAAAGAATGAGGCAGCTGAATTTTGCATAGAGCATAATATTAATCATAAGTTGGTGGCAATTGATGTTATGAGTATAGAAGGATTCACAAATAATCCTCCTAATCGTTGTTATATATGTAAGCTTGAGATATTTAAAAACATTATTGATATAGCGAATAAGAATAATATAAATGCTGTAGTAGAAGGTTCTAATATAGATGATAATGGGGATTATAGACCAGGACTTCAGGCCATTGCTGAACTAAGCGTTAAAAGCCCACTAAGAGAATGTGGACTTACAAAAAATGATATAAGGGTATTATCAAAATATTTAGAGCTTCCAACGTGGAACAAACAGTCCTATGCATGTCTTGCAACTAGATTCGTTTATGGAGAAACTATTACAGAAGAGAAGCTTTCTATGATAGATAAAGCTGAACAGCTTCTTCTTGATTTGGGTTTTCATCAGATGAGAGTAAGAATGCATGAAAAAAATGCTCGTATAGAAATTATGCCTGAAGAATTTGGCAAGCTTATGTCCGACGAGGTACGAACTAAAGTTATCCCCCAGTTTAAGGATTATGGTTTCGATTATATCAGTATGGACTTAATTGGTTATAGAACTGGAAGTATGAATGAGGTGTTAAAGAAATAGTATTTGTGAATAGAAGGAGTATATATGTCTGAAATAATACAGATTAATGATAATACATGGCGTTTTGAAGATGGTTTTGTTCGATTTTTTTTACTCATAGGATCGAATAAGGCTGCTCTTATTGATAGTGGGGTTGCATCTATAGATGCAATTAGTCAGGCAAAGACATTAACTGACAAAGAAATAATATTAATTAATACTCATGGTGATGGGGACCACACTTCAGGAACGGCTGCTTTTGATAAGATATATATGCATGAAGCAGACTATATTAATTGTGGTTTAAAAGAAAAGTATCCTGAGACATCTCTTGTAAAGGTCGATGATGGTGATATATTGGAACTTGGGGACAGACCTCTTAGGATTATTCATATTCCTGGTCATACCAAAGGAAGTATAGCCATTCTGGATAAGATTAATCGTTCATTATTTGCAGGCGATTCAGTTCAAAAAGGTCATATATTTATGTTCGGAAACCATCGATCGCCAGAAGAGTATGCTGCATCACTTGATTTGCTTGTATCAATTGAAGCGGAATATGACTGTATATATGCATCGCATGATGAATATATGCTTTCTAGTGATTACGCCAGAATAGTAAGAGACGCCTGGGATGATGTTCGCAGTGAGAAGGCGTCTTATGAAATGGCTGATTTATTTGGAAATCAGGTAAAATCATATACATTTGATGTATGCGGTTTTTATTTATAATAAATTTATTGAGGAATTAAGGAATCACGAAAATGATCTATTCGATATTTTCTACTGTAGCCATAATGCTTGTTTATATGGTTATTGGATTTGCTCTATGTAAGTGTAAAAAGGCAGAGGTGTCTCACGCTAAAAGTCTTTCTGCAATATTAATCTATATACTTGGCCCATCTATGATTATCAATTCCTTTTTGGGACTGGAGTATTCTAATGAGAATATTATACAAATAGGTATATATTTTATTGTTTCTTTGCTTGTACAGGTTTTCTTTTTCGGCATCTTGTATATTGTTTTTCATCGGAAATATAAAGATTCTAAGTACCGCATTTTAACTGTAGGAGCTGTGCTTGGCAATGTTGGGTTTTTGGGAATGCCAGTTATTGCCAGTGTATTTCCAGGGGTGCCGATTGTACTTGTATATAGCTCAATAAACGTTATGTCCATGAATCTTATTGTTTTCACAATCGGAACATTTATGATTACTAATGACAAAAAATTTATTTCCGTCAAGAATGCAATTTTTAATCCAACAACTATCGCTATTATAATTTCGCTTCCATTATTTATTTTTGGGATACATTTTCCAGACGCTATTGAAAGTGGAGTAGGACTTCTTGGAAAAATGGTGACACCAATATGTATGCTAATACTTGGAATGCGTTTATCAGAAGCTAAGCTTAAAGCTATTTTTACCAGACCTTTTGTATATGCAACATGTTTATTAAAACTGGTTATTTTCCCTGTAGTTGCATTTCTTTTGGTTAACTGGATACCAGGAATAAGTGTATTTTGTAAAACAACTGTTGTTGTCCTTGCGATGACTCCATCAGGTGCGATTATTCAGTCTCTTTCGGAGCTTTATGAATGTGAACAGGAATTTGCAGCCAATGTAGTTTTGCTTACAACTATTATTAGTGTTTTGACTATTCCGATGATGGCATTTTTACTTGTTTAATATGGGAGATTAACAATAATATGTGGAATATGGAAGATAATACATACAATGATATAAGGCGTAGGTCTCTTAATCAGTGGCTTGAAGAAATGGAAGCGCATGGAGATATTGCTGTTAGGGGTGGCGTAAAGCTAGCTAGAGAATATATGTCTTATTTGGAAGAAAAGATATCTAGATTAGAGCAGGAAAATTCGCTTAAGAATGAGTATTTAAAGCAGATAAAGGCAGGAAAATCGAAGTGACTAATGATTCCCAAATAGAAAAAAATAATATTGTATTAATTGGTTTGCCAGGAGTTGGAAAAAGTACAGTAGGAGTAATTCTTGCGAAGATAATAGGAAAGGAATTCACAGATTCTGATCTTGTGATTCAAAGTGAAGAAGGCCGACTTCTTAAGGACATTATTGAAACAAAAGGAGTGGACGGCTTTATCGATATAGAAAATAGAGTGAATTCCAGACTTGATGTTAAGAATTCGGTTATAGCAACAGGTGGAAGTGTTGTATATGGCAGTGAGGCAATGGAACATTTAAAAGAAATTGGTATAGTAGTATATCTAAAGGTTCCATACGAGATTATTGAAAAAAGATTGTCAGATATAAAAGGACGAGGAGTTGTTCTTCGAGATGGCCAGACTCTGTATGATATTTATAATGAGCGCGTTGTTTTGTATGAAAAATATGCAGATATCATTGTTGAAGAAGAGGGCTTATCAATTGAGGAGACTGTCGGCAAAATAATTGACTGTCTTGCGAATAAGTAAATAAAAAAGCATTAATTATATAGATATGATAAAATAAAGTGTGTTATAAAAGTAAATTAACTGTAATTATTTGAAATATATGTGAGTAAATAATCATTTTTATATATGAAAAAGATAGCTTTATTTATTAATTCGTTACAAAAAGGTGGCTCCGAAAGAGTAATGGTTAACCTTGCGGAATTTTTTCATAGTAAAGGCTATGAAGTTTTGCTGGTTACGCAGTATAAAAGACAGGTTGAATATGATATTAATCCTGAAATAAAAAGAGTATATTCTGAGCCAGAAAAGGATAGGCTGACTGGTGGTCGTATTCACAATTTTATTGTTAGATTTAATACTCTTCGTAGCATTTGGAAAGATTTTAAGCCTGATGTGATTTTATCATTTCTTGGTAAGAATAATATGATGGCAATTCTCACATCAAGAGGCCTTGGAGCAAAGGTTGCAGTGTCTGTTAGAGGGCTACCTACCCTTGAATATGAAGGTAATAAGCAACAAAAGCTTGCAAAGATTTTATTTGGCTATGCTGATGGTGTTGTGCTTCAAACTAAAGATGCTATGAATTTCTTTCCAGCAAAAGTCAGAAAAAAGGCTGTTATATTATCTAATCCGCTTAACCCAGCATTTATTAACAGACGATATGAGGGAAAACGTAGTAATTATATTGTGGCAGTGGGAAGACTTGATGAGAATAAAAATCATTCCATGCTTATAAGAGGTTTTTCAAAAATATCGACTGATTTTCCTGAAACTAGTCTTAGGATATATGGGGAAGGATCCTCTAGGCCTGAGCTTGAGAAGCTTATTATTGATTTAAAGCTTAATGATCGTGTTTTCCTCCCAGGTTATGCAGATGATGTACCTGGTACTATATGTGATGCAGCGTGTTTTGTTCTTTCGTCTAATACAGAAGGCATGCCTAATTCTATTATGGAAGCTATGGCATTAGGAATTCCTGTTGTATCAACAGATTGTCCATGCGGTGGCCCGGCCACACTTATTAAGGATGGCGAGAATGGTATGCTGGTGGATGTTAATGATGATGATGGTTTGGCCAAGGCACTTAGGCAGATTTTATCAAGCCCAGAATATGCTGGTAAATTAAGTGATAATGCTTATGAATTTATTAAGGAGTTGCACCCTGATAAAGTAAATGCTAGGTGGGAAGAATATTTGGGCTCATTATAAATATGGAGAAATAATATGTGTGGAATAGCAGGTTTTTGTAATAGACCTGATAATTGGGAAAAGAATATAGAAGCTATGAATGAACGCATGCTTCATAGAGGACCTGATGCGGGTGGTTTCTGGGCCAATAGTGATGCATCGGTTGTTCTAGGTCATCGAAGACTTTCGATTGTTGACTTATCAGCCAATGGTTCGCAGCCAATGTTGTCTCATTCTGGCAAATACGCGATGGTTTTTAATGGTGAAATTTATAATTATAGAGTTATAAAAAATCGCTTATTGGATGATGGCAAGGTTCAGGCATTTAATGGAACATCGGATACAGAGGTTATACTTGAAGCCTTTGAAGCTTATGGTATTAAAGAAACCCTTTCTATGTGTAAGGGAATGTTTGCCATAGCTCTTCTTGATATTAATAGTGGACACCTAACATTAATGCGAGACAGAGTGGGCGAGAAACCTCTTTACTATGGTTTTATGGATGGTAGCTTTGTATTTGCATCGGATCTTGGATCAATATCAGTTCTTGATGGATTTTCAAATAAAATCGACACTAAGGTTTTGCAAATCTATTTTATACATGGATATATTCCTGCACCATATTCTATATACAAGGATATATATAAGCTTGATGCTGGGTGTGTTCTTGAGATTGATGCGCCATATAAGGAATATTCAACTTATCCATACTGGTCTATGAGGGAAGTGGCAAAATATGGTGATGAGCATCCATTTAAAGGTAGTAAGGAAGAAGCAGCTGATGAGCTTGAGAGACTGATTAAAGCATCAATTAAGGATCAGATGGTTGCAGATGTACCTGTCGGCGCTTTCTTATCGGCTGGCATTGACAGTAGTACTATTGTAGCACTTATGCAGGCTCAGTCATCTGCTAAGGTGAGAAGCTTTACAATAGGCGTTAATGATCCTGATTTTAATGAAGCTATTTATGCTAAAGAAATAGCAAAGCATCTAGGGACTGATCATACTGAACTGTATATCACAGAAGAAGATGCTAAAGCTGTAATACCTAAAATTGCCGGGATGTTTTCAGAGCCTTTTGCAGACAGTTCACAGATACCAACATATCTTGTTAGTAAAATGACTAGAGAACATGTAACAGTTTCACTTAGTGGCGATGCTGGTGATGAACTTTTTTGTGGTTATGGAACATACCCATCGGTAGAACGTATATGGAATAAGATGAAGTCTATTCCATACCCTGTAAGAAAACTTGCTAGTGATATATTAGTACATGTTCCATATAAGAATAAGGTATATCAAAATAAATCATTTTTATTAGGTGCCAAGGGACCAGAGAATCTTTATGAGCGTTCTAATCAGGAGGAAATCTTAAGTCTTTCTGTGGCTAGGGAGAAGGAAGTATATAAATATAAGCATAATCAGTATGAATCTGGTTATTTAAAAGATCCAAAGAGTTGTATCATGCTTATGGATATGCTTGTGTATCATCCAGATGATATTCTTGTTAAGGTTGACAGAGCAGCGATGGCAGTATCATTAGAAACCAGAGTTCCTCTCCTTGACAAAGATGTTGTTGAGTTCGCATGGACTTTGCCAATTGATTATAAGAAGGACGGCGATGTACGAAAGGCTGTACTTAAGAATGTACTTTATAAATATGTGCCAAGAGAAATGATGGAGAGGCCTAAGAAGGGATTTTCTATACCAATCATGAAGTGGCTTAAAGAACCTGCTCTTAGAGAATGGGCTGAAGCACTTATCGATAGAAAAACACTTGAGCAGCAAGGATATCTTGATCCAGATGTTGTATGGCACATATGGGATGATTATATAAATAATGGTGTATGGCGTATCCAGATTTGGTATATATTAATGTTCCAGAACTGGCTTATGACAGAGGCTAAAAATATATAAATATCTTTTCGAGGTTAGTTAATGAAAATATTGTATAAAATATTAAAGCAGAATCCTGAGAGTAGAGAGGGTATTATAACTACAACATCGTGGCTCGGGATTATAACCAATTTACTTGTAGCATCTATCAAAATAATAATTGGTGCCCTGGCATCATCTATTGCAATTGTTTCGGAAGGTGTGAATAATGCAGCTGATGTGTTTTCTTCTGTGATTACATTGGTTGGAACAAAGCTTGCAGGTAAGCATCCTGACGAAAAGCATCCATTTGGGTATGGACGTATCGAATATCTTACAGGACTTGTAATATCGGTACTTATTCTTGTTACAGGTATAGAGATGCTTATTAACTCTGTTAAACTTATATTTGCTCCAGAGGAATTATTTATTTCATACATATCACTTGCTGTAGTGTTTATATCAGCAATAGTAAAGTTTGCACTTGGAAAATATACTATTAAACAGGGTAAGAAGGCTGATTCTAGTGCCCTAGAAGGCGTGGGTGTCGATAGCTGTAATGATTCATATGCATCAGTTATTACGATAGCTGCAGCACTTGTTTTTCTTATTTTTCATTTTTCTATTGATGCATACGCAGGTGTTATCACATCTCTTTTAATTGTTAAGGCTGGTTATGATATATTAAAGGACACAATTGGAGAAATAATCGGTAGACCTGGCGACGAAGAGCTTGCTAAGAACCTTTTTAACGAGATTATCAAAACAGATGGTATTATTGGAGCTGCGGATATGATGCTTCATAATTATGGACCTGATGCTTGGTCTGGTTCGATAAATGTTGAAATAGACCATAAGGAATCGGTTGGTGAGCTGTATCAGCGTATTCATCAGCTTCAGCTTCGTATTATGTATGAATATCATGTTGTTATGGTATTTGGTATATATGCAGTTGATAATGATAATGAATATGTCAAAGAGCTTCGAAAGAATATTGGTAAGTTTGTTTTGGCTGAAACAGATGTTAAGAGTTTTCATGCTGTATATATAGAACCTGGAACTGATAAGATATATTGTGATTTGGTGGTTTCTTATAATCTTCGTGACTGGGATGATTTAAGAAATAGATTTACCAATTATATGAAAGAACTTTATCCAAATAAGGAATTAGAGCTTACCATTGAAACTGAATTTGTTTGATGGTGATTAGCCTTGTAGTATAAAACTTATGATAACGATTGACATAATTCTCTATCAAAAGTATTATGCTTTAGAATGATTATTGTTCAAATAGATAAAATAATAGATTAATATATGCAGGATTGTATATAAATAATAAAGAAGGAGGTAAAACTATGTTTTATATAATAGACAATGATAATAAAATATTAATAAGCGATGTAAAATGTATTTTGCCTTGCAGGAGTATTAAATTAGATTGGTTTAATGATTGATTCGAGGTTTGATTAGAATAATGATTATCGAATTAGTGATTTGTTTTATTTAGTAAGCTATGCCATGGTAAATTGCCATGGCATTTATTTTTAAGGAGGAAATATGAAGAAGATATCCACTTATATATGGAAATATAAATGGAATTATGTAATAGCACTATTTTCACTGTTTGCAGCGGTTAGTCTTGATATGCTTTCGCCGCAGTTAACTAGAAGAGTTGTTGATGATGTTATAGTTGGTGGCAAAATGGAGGAGCTTAAGTATTTATTGCTTGGATTCTTCCTGGTTGGTGGTGGCAGATGCCTATTTCAGTACTTGAAGGAATACAATTTTGATAATGCTGGCAATAAAATATCTGCAAGTATTAGAAAGGATTTATTTGTACATATACAAAAGCTGAGCGCTGATTTCTTTGATAAAAATAATACTGGTGAGCTTATGGCTAGAGTAAAGGATGATGTCGATCATATATGGGATGCACTTGGTTTTGTTGGTATGCTATTAATAGAAGTCACATATCATACAACTATAATCATAATATGTATGGCAAGAATTAATATGCTATTAACCTTGGTTCCGCTACTTGCAATGATTTGCTGTGCAACCATTGCAATTGTAATGGAAAGAAAGCTTGATAAAGTCTATGGTGATATTAGTGAAGAAAATGCGGTATTAAATACTGTTGCGGAGGAAAATCTTGCAGGTGTACGTACAGTAAAAGCATTTGCCAGAGAGAAGTTCGAGATAAGTAAATTTTTATCGCACAATAAGAAATATTATGAACTGAATATGACGCAGTCCAAGGTATTTGTTAGGTACTATCCATATATCAATCTTATAACCAAGATTGTGCCTTTACTTGTTATATTATGCGGTGGTGTGATTGTTATAAATAATAAGATGACAATAGGTGATCTTACTGCTTTTCTTGAATATTCAATGAATATTTGCTGGCCACTAGAAATGCTTGGATGGTTAACTAATAGCTTTTCATCGGCCGTGGCTTCTAACAGAAAAATAAAGAAGATATTTAATGAAAAGAGTTCTATAGCCGAGATTGATAGTCCGATTAGTACAGAAAATTTTCGAGGAGATATAGTTTTTGATAATGTATCATTCCACAAAGAGGATGGTTACATGATACTTAAAAATATTGACTTTAAGGTTGAAGCCGGAAAAACTCTAGGTATTATGGGCGCTACTGGGGCTGGAAAAACCTCTATAGTTCAGCTTTTGGAACGTATGTATGATGTTTCAGAAGGAGCGATCTATGTTGATGGGACAGATATAAGAAAGCTTTCGCTTTCAGGTCTTCGTAGTATAGTATCATTTGTAACTCAGGATGTATTTCTGTTCTCTGACACAATTGGTGAAAACATTAAGCTAGGTAAAAAGTATACTATCAATTTATCTGACATTAAAAAGGCTTCTAAAGCAGCACAGGCAAGAAACTTTATTGAAAAGATGGAAGGAAAATACGATACCGTAATAGGTGAGCGAGGAGTTGGACTTTCAGGTGGCCAGAAGCAGCGTATTAGCATTGCCAGGGCGCTAGCTAAGAAGACTCCAATACTTGTTCTAGATGATTCCACATCAGCGCTGGATATGGAAACAGAAAGAGAAATTGAGCATACTCTTGATGAAATGAAAGAAACAACCAAGATTATAATCGCACACAGAATAAGTGCAGTAAAAAATGCCAATGAAATAATATTCCTTGAGGATGGAAGAATAGTGGAGCGAGGTACTCATGAGGAACTTTTAGAGAGAAAAGGTTTATATTATGAGACTTATATGATTCAGACTGGTCAGGCTGATTAATTAGGAAGGAGGGATAGAAGTGGCTGCAAATTCTTATAAAGATGATGAAAAACATGTCGAGCAAAGTAAAGCAAAAACTTTGGGGCGACTCTTTCGTTATTTACTTGATTATAAATTAAAATTAATGATTGTTCTTGTTTCTATGGTATATGCCATAGTTATAAGTCTTATTAATCCACTTATTATGGCCGAGGCAATTGATAATTGTGTTAGAAAAGCCGATTATAATAGGCTTCTTGTGCTTTTAGGATTAGCTCTTGGCTTAAATATTGTAGTAGTTTTAGTTGTTAAGCTTAGAATGTATGTAATGGCTAAGGTTTGTAATGATATTATTATGAAGATTAGACAACAGTTATATACACATATACAAACACTGGACTTTCAATTTTTCGATTCAAGACCAACAGGAAAAATCCTTTCTAGAATAATAGGTGATATTAACTCGTTAAAGGATGTTCTTAATAACTGTGTGACATCGTTTATTCCAGATGGAGTTACGATTATTGCAGTTATGATAATTATGTTTGCTAAAAATCCAATTTTGGCAGCTTCAGCACTTTGCATGACGCCATTTATGATTGGAGGAATTATTTTTCTTGAAGTAAAAGCTCATCCAAGATGGCAGTTATTTAGAAAAAAGTCGTCTAATCTTAATGCGTTTGTTCATGAAGATATGGCTGGCATCAGAGTTATTCAAAGTTTTGCAGCAGAGAAGGAAACCGAGGAAACATTTGATGAGCTTATTGCTGAGCATAGAAAATCATTTCTTTCAGCAGTAAGGCTTAGTGATGGTTTTGGCTCTATCATCGATATATCATGGGGAATTGGAACTCTATGTATGTATTTTGTTGGTATTGTTATTTTAGGCGTCGATAAGGTTTCTATCGGAACCTTTGTAGCTTTTTCTTCTTACATGGGTATGTTTTGGTCGCCTATGTTTAATCTGAGTAATTTTTATAATCAGGTTGTAACTAATATTGCTGGCGCTGAAAGAGTCTTTGAAATATTAGATACTCCATCAAAAATAGTAAACATGGAAGGCGTGATCGAACTTCCTGAAATAACAGGAAATGTGACATTTAATAATGTGTCTTTTTCTTACGAAGAGGGTGTGAAGGTTCTTGATGATGTTTCTTTTGATATTAAACCTGGAGAAACTATTGCGCTTGTCGGTGCCACGGGTGCTGGAAAGTCGACCATAGTAAATCTTATTAGTCGCTTTTATGATGTGCAGGAGGGTAAGGTTAAGATAGACGGATATGATATTACCGAAGTATCAATAGAAAGTTTACGTTCGCAGATGGGAATTATGACTCAGGATAATTTTCTTTTTACAGGAACTATAAAAGAAAATATACGATATGGAAGGCTTGATGCTACCGATGAAGATATAATAGCTGCTGCCAAAGCTGTTAAAGCTCATGATTTCATTATTAAACTAGAAAATGGTTATGATACAGAGCTTTCAGAGCGAGGCGGAAATCTTTCAATTGGTCAAAAGCAGTTATTAGCTTTTGCCAGAACTATGGTTTGCAACCCACGTATTCTTATTCTCGACGAGGCTACTTCTAGTATTGATACTAATACAGAAAGATTGGTTCAACAGGGTATAGAAGAGTTACTACGAGACAGAACTTCTTTTGTTATAGCTCATAGATTGTCAACAATACAAAAAGCAGACAGAATATTTGTTGTTGAGGATGGAAGAATAATAGAAGAGGGTAATGTCAAAGAATTACTTGATAAACATGGTGCGTATTACAGATTACATATGGCTCAGGCCATATAATTAATGAATTTTGGGTCCGGGAGATATCCTGGACCTTAGTTTTTATACATTAAAATATGTTAATGTGAGAATTTATCAGTAGTTTTAGAATCAAAAAACATATATAATATAAAAAGTGTGTAATATAAATATTTTGGAGGATTGAATAATGCAGAGAGTAAATGATTTTATTAAAGAAGCAGGTGTTTATTATTTGGCAACAGTAGATGGTAATCAGCCAAGAGTAAGACCTTTTGGTACTATTAATATATTTGATGGTAAACTTTATATCCAGACAGGTAAAGCCAAGGATGTTGCTAAGCAGATTTTAGCTAATGGTAAGGTTGAGATATCAGCAATGAAAGGTGACAGTTGGATAAGAGTTGCTGGTACATTAGTTGAAGATGATAGAGTAGAAGCTAAGAAATCAATGCTTGATGCATATCCTAACCTTCGTGGTATGTATGATGAGAATGATGCCAATACTCTAGTATTATATTTTAAGGATGCTACTGCTACAATTAGTTCATTTACTAGTGCGCCTGAAGTTATTAAATTTTAAATAAAAGCAATAGGGTAAGGGATTATGTTTGAAACAATGGACGATATGACCATTGAGATTAACAAGATTGATAATCTCAAATTGGTGCACATTTATGAATTGACTGGATTCGATCCAAGACAGCTTGAACTTGGATGTACCGCTGTGGCAGCTTTTTATGGAGATAATGGTCGAATCAATCTAAATGAAAAGGATCCACATTATACAGCATTTGTCCAGAAGGTTGCTGAGGTGTATAAAGATACATCTAATAAAGATGCTATCTTGATGGATGCTAATACAAAGGAAATACTGGAGAACGGAATTATTCCATATCATGAAGATTGTATATCAAAGTATTATGACATGGAAGGACAGGAAATCCCGGTATCATTGCCTGTTTCGAGCCTTGGACGTAGGTTTATGCCTCTAGTTGAGTATGTGCTGGTCGGTATATATAAAACAATGGAAATGGAACTGGATATTATAGATCATCATTATGGCTGGAACGGTGCATCTACAATGAAGGGAATAATTAATGGTACCAAAGAATTTTTCACATATGTAAAGGTGGTTTCTCGTATTGATAAGAGATATACTGCATATGCGACTAATTTCTTTACGTCAGATGGTGAACTCATCATAGATATCATTACTGAGCATGACAGAATAGAACTGTTTTATCATTCCAATGATGATCAGCTTAATGGACATAGCCTTATAAGTTTTACTGATAAAGGCTGTAAGGAGCTTCATGAGATATTTTATAATGGAAAACAGGTCTACTGGGGCGATGGTAATGTGATGGAAGTATGCGATTCGATTAATGAGGAACTCGTTATTCCAGGTAATAAGATAAAGTATGCATACAAGACACCATGGAAGATTACTTATGTTTTGTATGATGATATTCCAGATAATGCAGTATCTCATGCATATAAATGTGCATATATTTATGATGAAGCAGCTTATGCAGATATATGGTGCAAGACCGAATCATTTAATACTGAAACTAATACAAAAATAGTTGTTGATTCTATTAGAGCTATTAAGCAGAAATTCAAGGATGGAAGAATACAAACTCATTTTAAAAATGGTGGTATAAATTCATCAGGTGAATATAGAAGATTTTTGCAGGATAAATATTTTATTGAGTAAGGGGATAGAATAATGGGAATATTTGATATTAAATCAAAAAGTCAAAGTGAAATAAGAACAGATGAATTAATTAAGAGGTTGGCTCATTATCCTAGTGACAAAGTTAATGACCTTGGTGACAGACTTGTTAATGTTACAACGCATCCTTATTCAGCAGTAATGAAGCCTGTTTATCTTTATACAGATGTTATTGAGATGATGCTTGCTAATGTTAAGGACTTTATGCCAACAAACTATATGCAGGTACTTTCATATGCAGAGGAAATATATAAGGATATTTTTATCTATGAAGAAAATACTCCTGGTTTTGAAGAACTTGCAAAGATGTTCATAGAGTTTTTTGATGAGGATGGTGTGGCTTCTAGACGAGCATTTGATCCTACCTTCTTTAATTTGTTCAAAAATAAGCAGAATTATCTTCGTTGGTACAATTCGGTTAGATTTTGCCAGGATATAGTAAAGTATAACTCTATATATACAGAGTATGCACTTGAGGCAAGATGCTATTTTCCTGATGAAACTACATTTACAGCCAACGTTATTGACGCAACAATAAAGATTTACAACTCTTCTAATGTTCAGGATTGTCTTGCACAGTTAAAAGACAGAGTTGCTCATATGGCTGGTGTATATAATGTTAGTGAGCAGCGTATCATGGAGGCTGAGCAGCGTCTTGGTGGTGCAGAAGCCATGGTTAAGAAGGCTTCTGATGTTCTTAGTATTGTTAATGAGCGTCTTGAAATTATTGATAATGTTACGAAAACATCATGTGATAAGGTACAGCAGCTTTGTAATACTGAAATAGTTAGTGCAAAGGCTGAACTTGATGGTATTGATAAAAAGCTTAATGCGGCTTATCAGGAGTTTGTACAGGAAGAAAAATATAAACTTAATCTTGATAAACAGAAGTTTATTAATGAAATATATGAAGAGGCAGAGCAGAAGCTCAATGAGATGAAGGCCCTGTCACGTACAATTATTAGTAGTGCTAGCATGGAGCTTAATAGACTTAATATGAACTCGTCAGCAGCATTATCTAAAATCGATGATTATCTTAAGGATGATGGACGTATTGCCAAGATTATCAGCGATGTTAATGCCAATAAAGAGCTTATGGAAAAAGTTGATAAGCTTATGGTTCTTAATGATCGTAATCTTGAACATATAATTAATAATGTTGAAGATATGACAGAGCTTAAGGCATCGGAGCCTGTTAATATCAATATGACTCCGGTAGAAGGAGTTGCATCTGCTACTATTAGTGCTCCAACATCAGTTGTGCCAGTTGAGGTTAATGCAGTTGTTGTTGATAACGAAGAACTTGCTCCTATTAGTTACTTCTTTGATGAGCATATTCCTTTCCAGGAAAGATTCCAGGTTGCTATGGAGAGAAAACAGGAGATGGCTAATAAGGGTACACATTTCCATAGAGCATTTGATGATGTACTTATTGCTGTAATGGAGAATTCTAACCCTTATCTCATTGGACCTTCTGGTTGTGGTAAGACATATATGATTGGTCAGATAGCAAAGATACTTGACCTTGATTTCATTGATATTGGTTATATCAATGAAGAGTATGATATCCTTGGTTTCCAGACTGCCAATGGTGGATATAGTTGTCCTAACTTCTATAGATGCTATAAGCATGGTAAGATAGCTTTCCTCGATGAGCTTGATAATGGTAACAGTAGAGCTACTGTTAAGCTTAATTCATTCCTTTCGAACGGAGATGGTGCAAGCTATAGCTTCCCACATGGTGAGAATGTTAAGAGACATCCTAACTTCAGAATGATAGCTGCTGGTAATACTGCAGGTAATG
This sequence comes from Lachnospiraceae bacterium, assembly GCA_045600085.1. Taxonomy (GTDB): domain Bacteria; phylum Bacillota; class Clostridia; order Lachnospirales; family Lachnospiraceae; genus NK4A136. Next base: position 8,315 of record JAZRXF010000085.1, on the reverse strand, counting down.
GTGCAGACGGCAACTATAATACTAGAGAGAAGATTGAAGAGTCTGTTCAGCAGCGTATGATGGCTATTTATGTTGGATATGATAATGCGGTTGAAAAAGAGATTTTAATTAACTATCCTAAGTGGTTTGAGTTCGTTTGTATGTTCCGTAATGCTACAGATGAATGGAGTAATGGCGACTATTCATTGGCTCCTGGTATTATTACTACACGAGATGTATCAAAGATCAAACAGTATCTTGACCACAATAGCTTTGATGCAGCCAAGATTATTGATTATGAATTTGTTGAAACTAAGTCACCTGATTATCTTGCATCCATTGCAGATAGTCTTAAGCGTCAGTGCAAGGATAATTCTAAGTGCAAGGATTTAGTTCAGATATTCATTGATATAACAGAACAGATTAGAAATAGATAATTGGCTCTTAGTGTGTATATAAATTAAAGTTTTGAAAGGGGAAACTACAAATGGCTGAAAGTGGAGTATCTCCAAGTTCTTGTAGATTCTTAGATATATATACGAATAATGGTATTAAGATGTTTAAGATGAAGTTTAGCTCCATTGGTGAGGTACAGCTTTTTCTTAGAGATAATCCTCCAGTTAACCAAAATGTCTTTTTCGATATGAAAAGTATGACTGCCGAGGAATCATTTGCGGGTCCACCACTTGCTGAAGCAGTACAGTATTGTATCAGAGGTTATAATGATGGACTAGAGCAGTTCCTTGCGTTATCAAAAAAGATGGATGCTGTTAATAAAACATTTGTTAATACAAGAAAGACAGTAAAAGCCTTTGTCGGTCAGAGACCATGTGTTCCTGCATATATCGCTGGTGCACCTAAGACTATGTATAGAACTGAAAGAATGGAGGAGAAAAAGTGTGTTGATATATATATGAACATTACTTTTTCAGCATCGACAACAGTTGCTCAGATAGAACACAGAGGAATTATAGCTCTTAACCTAATTAAAGTCCTTGAGCAGAATGGCTATATTGTCAACTTCCATCTTTTTGATGCGAGTATTATGCGTAATGAAGCATTTGTTTGCGAAGTGGCTTTGAAAAAGCCTGGTGAAAAGCTGGATGTAAAAAAATGCTATTATCCACTATGTGGTAAAGGTTTTGTTCGTAGAATTATGGCAAGAATAAAAGAGTCTATGCCGTTTACCGCTAACTGGGGTATGAGTTATGGACGCGTCCTTAAGGCTGAAGACATCAAGAAGCTTATGAACATAGGTGAAAAAGAAATATATATTGGGTCTCCAGATGATATGGGAATCACGGGTTCCAATATTTTTGAAGATGCAGATGAGTTTTTCAAGAGACTTAGTCTTGATGATAAAATAACTATTCCTAGATATACAGTTGATAAAGAAGAGCTTGAGCAGGAAAAGCGTAAGCAAAAAGAAAAGCAAAACTTTAACAACAAGAGATTACAAGATGAAGCAAGGATGAATAAATGGAAAATGTAACAATAAATTCTATAACTTTATATGGTCTTGATGTTCAGAAAAAGATTTCCGAGATATCTCATATATTAATGGGAATATTGGAAAAAAATGCAACAAAAGAGGTCGGAGCCATAGTTGATAAAACTATATTTGGCCTGAAAGATATTGCTGAGGATCCTTTAACAGAGGGAGCTGCACCGTGGGCAGATGCATCAAAGCATAGAGAGTTTATAAATGATTATAATGATATGATGAGAGAAGTAGAAACCATGGAGGAATCTCTCGATGATTATCGAATTAAGATGTTGATGGATCAGCATGTTATTGGACAGATTCAGATTCTTAACGGAGACTGTATAACATCATTAGATAATATGATTTATGAGCTAAGTAGTACAATTAATGTATATAAGCTTCAAAATGGTGAAGGTTCTGGGACTCCAGTAGCTGATGATTTATCTGATCATATGGAAAGAAGAAGAGATGAATTAAGATTATCTTCTGAAATAGCAAAACAGCAGGTTGCTCAGATAAAACTTTTACAAGACAGTTATGCAACACTTAGTAGTAGTATTCATTCTGTATTGTATAGTGCTATTCCTCTTTGGAAGGATAAGATGGTTTCTATTATGCATAGTAAAACTACTGATGAGCAGTCGCTTGAAGAATTCAAGATGGCTACTGAACTTCTTATGAGTGGACTTAGTGTTAAGTAATAGATTTTTATTATTAAGTGGTTGAGTATTTTTGTAATAAAAAAAGGGTTGCTTCCAGTCGGAATCAACCCTTTTTTTGTTTTATTTATTGTTTAAGAAATGAATGTATCGTAAATAGCCTTTATAGCGTTATCGAAGTCGCTATTCTTAACACCGATGATGATATTAAGCTCTGATGAACCCTGGTCAATCATACGAATGTTGATGCCCTTGCTTGAGAGAGCAGTAAATACCTTACTTGCTGTACCACTAGCAGACTTCATGTTTCTACCAACAACAGCGATAAGTGCAAGACCAGACTCAATTTCAACAGAATCAGGCTCGACAAGACGATGAATAGCGGATACAACGCTTTGTTCCTTATTCATAAACTCATCGGCATGAACAACAACTGTCATTGTATCAATACCAGAAGGCATATGCTCAATTGAAATATCATTTTCTTCAAAAGCCTGAAGAACTTTACGACAGAAACCAATTTCAGCGTTCATCATAGCCTTTGTAATAAATACTGTACAGAAATCCTTCTTACCAGCGATACCTGTAATAACGTAATCCTGTTTCTGGCCTGTACTCTCAACAATCCATGTACCTTCGTCTTCAGGTTTGTTAGTATTTTTAATGTTAATAGGAATACCGGCTTTTCTTACAGGGAAAATGGCATCCTCGTGAAGAACAGAAGCACCCATGTATGAAAGCTCACGAAGCTCTCTGTATGTGATATATCTAATTCCCTTAGGATTATCTACAATACGAGGATCTGTGATAAGGAAACCTGATACATCTGTCCAGTTCTCGTATACATCTGCTTTTGAAGCTCTAGCTACGATTGAACCAGTAACATCAGAACCACCTCTTGAGAATGTCTTAACCTTACCATTCTTACCTAGACCATAGAAACCAGGAATAACAGCACGTTCACACTCTGCAAGTTTTGCAGCAAGAATCTTGTCTGTCTTATATGTATTAAGTACACCTTCTTCGTTAAAGAAGATTACCTCTGCTGCATCGATAAATGGAATACCAAGATAAGCAGCCATAATCTTACCATTGAGGAACTCGCCTCTTGAAGCTGCATAGTCAACTTCAGGATCAGCAATTAAGTTAGCCTTGATTTCTTCGAACTCAGCATCGAGAGAGAAGTCAAGCTCAAGACCATTGATGATTTCATCGTATCTAGCTTTGATAGCAGCCATTTCATCATCAATATTTTTGCCATCAGCAGCTGTCTGGTATACATGAAGAAGCATATCTGTAACCTTAGTATCCTCTTTGAATCTCTTACCAGGAGCAGAAGGAACAACATATACGCGAGTATCATCAGCTTTAATGATTGCTCCAACCTTCTTAAACTGCTCGGCACTTGCTAGTGAACTACCACCGAATTTTACAATTTTTTTCATTTCTTTAATCCTTTTTTTTAATAATTCTTAATTAATACAGTAGAATGTATTTCTATATATTAATTACACACTTACCAAGCCAATATATTAAACCATATTCTTTATATCGTCAAACATAAAATGCACCAAAAATCAACAAAATAAGGGAGGATTGTAATGTTTATATTCTTAAATTAAAGTGCAATGAATAATGGTATATGCTAAGATAATGATTATACAATTGAAATAGGAAGTATGTTTAATTATGCGTAGAGTACATTATAGTGGAAAATATCCTAAAAAATTTGAGGAGAAATACAAGGAACACAATCCTGAAAAATACAAAGAAACAATAGAGCATGTTATAGCTAAGGGTTCAACACCAGCAGGAATGCATATATCCATATGTGTCAATGAAATACTTGATGTACTCGATATAAAACCAGGTGAAAGAGGACTTGATTGTACACTTGGGTATGGTGGACATACTGAGAAAATGCTTGAAAAGCTTGGCGGTGAAGGGCATCTTGTATCTCTTGATGTTGATACAGAGGAATCTGCTAAAACTTTAAAGAGGCTAAGAGATAAGGGGTATGATGAAAATATATTTGATGTGCTCAATATTAATTTTGCTGATTTAGACAAAGCGGCTGATAAGTATGGAAAGTTTGATTTTGTATTAGCTGACCTTGGAGTATCTTCTATGCAGATTGATAATCCTGAAAGAGGCTTTTCATATAAAATAAATGGACCTCTTGATCTTCGACTTGATAGAACTAAGGGCGTGACAGCGGCTGAGCGTCTTAAAAATATGGATGCAGATGAGATTGCAGGTATGCTTGTGGAAAATGCTGATGAACCCTATGCTGAGGAAATTGCACTAGCAATAGTTAAAGCCAGAAGAATAAAGCCTATTGAAACGACTACAGATTTAAGACGAATCATAGAAGATACGCTGAAGTTTCTACCTAAGGACGAGTATAAGGATGCTGCGAAGAAATCGTGCCAACGTTCGTTTCAGGCCCTTCGAATAGATATTAATCATGAATATGAGGTTTTATATTCTTTACTTGAAAAGCTTCCAGGTGTAATGAATGAAGGCGGCCGAGTAGCAATTCTTACGTTTCATTCAGGCGAGGATAGACAGGTTAAAAAGAGTTTTAAGGCATTTAAGAAGACTGGGGATTATATGGAGATTGCCCAAGAGGCTATTAGACCAAGTAGTGAAGAGCGGACTAGTAATCCTAGATCCAAATGTGCAAAGCTACGCTGGGCAAAAAAATAGAGAAGGGATAGAGATAACATGAATACATTTAAAAATATAAGTATGCATGATGCTTATTGTATTAATGCTCTAGAGAAAGAGGTTAAGTATCTTTTGTCTTTAGACACAGACAAGATGCTGGCAGGTTTTAGAGAGAATGCAGGTATACCTGGCAATAAAATAAGGTATGGTGGTTGGGAAGATAGTCTGATAGGTGGACATGCAGTCGGTCATTATTTTACTGCATTAGCTCAGGCGTATGCCAATAAAATGGTGAGCGATGATAATAGAGTGATTTTTAAAGAGAAAATAGATTACATTCTTGATGTTTTAGATAAGTGCCAGAAGGAAAGCAAAGGTAAGCCTGGATTTTTATGGGCATCGACTATATTAGACCATGATAATGTTGAGTTACAGTTTGATAATGTTGAAGAAGGTAAAGCTGATATATTTAAAGAAGCTTGGGTTCCGTGGTATACGATGCATAAAATACTGGATGGAATTGTTAATATATATGAATATACAGGTGAGCAAAAGGCACTTGCTATAGCGAGTCGACTTGGTGACTGGGTATATAACAGAATATTTGACTGGGATGAAACGAGACAGAAAACTGTACTTGGAATTGAATATGGTGGAATGAATGATGTTTTATACGAACTGTACAAATATACAGGGAGTGATAAGCATCAAGCGGCTGCTCATGCCTTTGATGAAGTTGAGTTATATGAGAAGGTATTTTCGGGTGAAGAGGACGTGCTTGATAATCATCATGCCAACACTACTATTCCCAAGTTTCTTGGTGCATTAAACAGGTATATTGCTCTTGGAGAGGGCGAAGAGAAATATCTTGAGTATGCTAAGTGCTTCTTTGACATGGTGCTTGAGAGACATACTTATATTACTGGCGGTAATAGTGAATGGGAGCATTTTGGTAAAGATTATATTCTTGATGGCGAGAGAACTAATTGTAATAATGAAACCTGTAATACCTACAATATGCTCAAAATGAGCATGAGGCTCTTTGAGATAACAGGTAATAAAAGATATGCTGACTATTATGAGAACACTTTTATTAATGCCATATTATCTTCTCAAAATCCAGAAACTGGCATGAGTATGTATTTTCAACCTATGGCCAGTGGGTATTTTAAAACGTATGGCAGACCATATGATAATTTCTGGTGCTGTGTTGGTACGGGTATGGAGAATTTTACAAAGCTAGGAACATTTGTGTATTCAGTTCTTGGTGATGTTATATTTGTTAATATGTACTTTAGTTCAAGTTTGGAAGTGCCAGAAAAAGGACTTGTTCTTAAGCAGTCCATTGATTTTCCGAAGAGTGCAACGGCTTCATTTAAAATAGAGGTTGATAATAATATTGATCAGGCTTTTGTATTTAGAATCCCAGCCTGGGCTTTTGATTATTCTATTAAAGTTAATGGTGTGGCTACTGATGCAAAGGAAGTAGAAGGCTATCTGTATTTGGATAGAACGTGGCACTACGGTGACACTGTGGAACTTGATTTTGATAGACAGGTTGTAGCTTACAACCTTCCGGATGGAGAATCGGTTTATGCATTTAAATATGGACCTGTTCTTTTGTCAGCTTGTCTTGGTGATGAGGATATGGAAGTGACAACAACAGGTGTTGATGTTACTATTCCAAAAGAAGCGATTAATCCATATGAAGTGATTGATGTAGACGGTGATATTGAAGAATTTATGAATGATATTGCCAGTCATATGCGTATAAAAGAAGATTTATATTTTGAATTAATGGATACAGATGCAAAATTAATATATGGACCTCATTATCAGAAATATAATGAACGATATGGTATATATATGAATTTTAAATAATTGTATTAAGGTGACAGGTAAGTGAACTCTATTGAAAATACATCATGTAATAATAAACCCATAGATAACAGAGCCTTTGAGAAAATAGCCATGAAAGTGTCTAATGTCAGTATAATTAGTAACTTTGTACTAACTGTTATTAAGCTGTTTATTGGACTTTTGGCTCATTCCAGCGCCTTGGTGTCGGATGCTGTTCATTCTGCATCCGATGTATTTAGTACTATTGTGGTTATTATTGGTGTGAAGCTTTCCACAAAAGAGTCCGATGAGGATCATCAGTATGGCCATGAGAGACTTGAAAGTGTGGCAGCTATTGTTCTGGCAGTTGTCTTATGTATAACCGGCTTATTTATTGGACATAATGCCATAGAGGTACTAACAGGTGGTGAGATTGACAGTATTAAATTACCTGGAAGATTAGCACTTGGCGCGGCACTTGTTTCCATTATAGTTAAAGAGGCTATGTTTTGGTACACAAGACATTATGCAACTATGATAGATAGTAGTGCACTTATGGCTGATGCCTGGCACCATAGAAGCGATGCATTTTCTTCAATCGGTTCGTTAATTGGTATTGCTGGTGCAAGAATGGGATATAAGATATGTGAGCCTGTAGCCAGTCTTGTTATTTGTTTGTTTATTCTAAAGGCTTCGTATGATATTTTTTGCGAAGCCATTCGTAAGCTTGTCGATCACGCATGCAATCAGGAAATTATTAATGAAATTATAGAATGTGCAAAGGCAGAAGAAGGGGTCATAGAAGTTGGTGAGATACTAACAAGAGAATTTGGAAGCAAAATATATGTTGATTTATTAATTTATGCAAATGGTGATATATCTTTGTATGAAAGTAATACTATAGCGGAACGTGTACATCGGTCCATAGAAAGTAAAATAAGTAAAATAAAACATATTATGGTGATTGTGAGACCATATGACAAAAAATAAGCAAAATATTTTGCAAATTACACTATAAAAATGCTAAATAATATTTGTTTTTTAGCTAATTTTTAGTATAATAATCTAAGAATTATTATTTTGAATGATTATGATAATTTTATAGAAATGGAGTATGATAATATGGCATTTGTGATTATATCTATTATTGAATTCATAGCTCTTATAGGCTTAGTATTATTTGGCATGAGGTATATTAATAATGTTAAAAGAGTTGTAGATAATGCTCATTCTATTTCCAACGGTAATTTGGATGTGGATGATATTGATACATATAGCTCAACCAAGGATGCTTCCACTGAGATAGCGGCTTCACTCAATTCAATTAAGAATAATCTTAATACATTTATCAGAGCAACTAAGACCAATGTAGTAACACTTACAACTGCTGTATCTGAGTTATCAGAAAGTGCTGAGAAGAATAGTAATGGAAACATGCAGATTGCAGATGAAGCTAGTAATGTTGCGGATAAAACTTCACTTCAGTTTGATATAGTTAAGGATAATCTTTCTATTATAGAAAATAACAATGCTTATATGAATTCTGTATATGATTCATTACAGATTATTAATAAGCTTCTTAATAATTCCACTAAAAATTCTAATGATGGTTTAAATCTTATCGAAGGATACCAGACAGATGTTAATGCGATGTCTGATGAACTTAGTAAGATTAATAAAAT
>JAZRXF010000084.1:0-51223 GCA_045600085.1 Lachnospiraceae bacterium | reverse complement strand
TATGGCGCCAATCCTGGTTCTGATGAAGCAATGCTCGCCACCGCTTCACTTAATGATGAGACATGCGATGCAACCGTTAGTGACAATCAGATTGCAGATGAAGAAGACCTGGATGAATATTACAATCTTGCCATAGCACATCCTGATACTTACGTTAACGTTCGTAAAGAAGCTTCCACTGACAGCGAAGTTGTCGGTTATATATACAGAGGCGCTGTTGGAACAATACTTGATTCTGCAACCGATTCTGACGGCAACAAGTGGTTCTATATTACAAGCGGTAATGTTACTGGATATATCTTCGAAGAATACTTCTATTCCGGGGCAGAAGCCGCCGAACGAGCCAGCGATTATCTTACTGTATATGCCACCGTTCAGTGCAGTAGACTTAATGTAAGAAAGGAAACATCCGCTGAATCTGAACGAATAGGCTATATCGAAAACGGAGAAAAAATTGTTGTAAAGGAAAATCTTGGCGACTGGCTTCTTGTAGAGTACTCAGAGGACAGCACTGGATACATCGCTTCTGAATACGTATCCACATCAGAAGAATTCACTTATGCATTGACACTAGAAGAAGACAGTGCCATAAAAGCAGCTGAAGCTGAGAAGATTGCTCGTAAAAAAGCTGAGGAGAATCAGGCCAATGCCGAAGCACTTGTACTAGTTCAAAACCCTGAGACTCCACCACCTGTGACATACAGCACCAATTCAGACCTTCGTAATGCTGTTGTATCCAATGCAATGCAGTATCTTGGTAACAGATACGTTCACGGTGGAACAACACTTGCTGGAGGTACAGACTGTTCTGGATTCACAAGCCTTCTATATGCTCAATACGGAATCTCGCTTAGCCGTATCCCGCAGGGGCAGTACACCTCCAACGGACGATCTGTCAGCCTCGACCAGGCCCAGCCTGGTGATATTGTATGTTACTCATCCAATGGTTCTTCTTGCACTCACGTTGCAATATATATTGGCAATGGACAAATCATACATTCATCTACTCCTAGGCGTGGTGTTATTACAGCTTCTGTTACAAGCTGTGGAACCATCCTTGCAATAAAGAACGTAATTGATTAATTATATGCAGTAAACTACTATTTAATAATAAAAGCCTTAGCTCATTGAGCTAAGGCTTTTATATTACCAATATTATTTAACCTATTATGTCTTATGGTTCTAAAACAGGTTCTTCGCCTATTTCATCAACTGAAAGCGCATAGCTTCCAAAGATTTCATTAACCTGTCCCTGGAACCACTCCGGAGTTGCTACACGGCCACTTCTGTTTTGAGCACTGTGCGAATTAGCAAGCTCCATTGTATATTGCTCTACTGGTACAACACCATCTATCTTATTACCATTATTTCCATTATGATACTGAAGTACCATTGGAAGAACTCCTGTGCCCTCTGGAATGACTTCGACTTCTGTTGTCACTGTTGATCCAAATCGGTCAAATGTCTCTGTAGATGTTTTCTTAACTGTCACCCACGCCATACCCTCTAAAAGAGTAATCGAATCATACTGATTAGACACATAATTACCTAAAGAATAATAGCATATACCCTTATTACCATTGTCAGCAGTAATCCATTCAACTGGCTGTACAACATGAGGATGAGTTCCAATAATAACATCTGCACCCGCGGCCACCATTTCTCTGGCCACACGATCCTGATATGCATTTTCTTTGGTCTGATATTCTATACCCCAATGCGGACACACAACAACCACATCTGCCAATTCATTGGCCTTTGATATATCTTCAATAACTTCTGGATTAAGCGAATTATAATCAAGATACCTGGAATCACTCCATGTTGTAAGCATATTGGTGTGATTCTCAAGTCCTCCCTGAAGAACCTCCGCATTAGCACCATAAGTGTAATTTAAAATAGCGAACTTTACTCCATCCTCTTCTATGATAGGAATATCTCTATTTCTACCTTCTTCGCCATATATACCTACTACTAAAGTATCTGGATGATGCTCATCCCAATATTTTTTACAATTATTAAGTCCTGATATGCCCTTATCGCAAATATGGTTAGATGCATGAAGAACAACATTGAATCCAGCATTAACTACCGAATCAGCAAGTGCTGTAGGTGAATTAAAGCTTGGATATCCCGTGAAGCCCAGTTCATCACCAGCCATAATAGTTTCCTGGTTGACTATCTTAACATCAGCTATATCCAGATACTCTCTTATTCCATCATAAAAATAAGTGAAATCATAGCTTCCATCCGCCTGAATTCCGCTTCTCATAACTGGCTCGTGCATCAGGTTATCTCCAACACCTAATATGTGAAGATATTCAACTGTGACTACCGGTTCTGGTGGTGGCAATTCATCAAATGAATTCTCTGCTACCAGCATCTCCCAAAAGTCCGCTGATATGTCAGCGTTGCTGACTTCCAGATTAATAATTTCGGATGTGACTCCACCAGTTGCCTGCTTAGTTTCACATCCGAAAGAAAATACTGAAATTAGAGCAAATACCAATATTAAAGATAAGCTTGTTCTAATCTTTTTATTCATTATAAAATATTAACTCCGTTCTTTTTAGCGGCTTCAATCACATCATCAGGCCAAATAGATGACTGAACCTCACCTATATGTGCACGCTGTAAGAAGAACATACAGATACGAGACTGGCCAATACCACCACCGATAGTGTATGGAAGCTGCTTCTCGAGAACTGCCTTCTGGAAAGGCATATTCGCTCTTTCCTCACAGCCAGCCTTCTTAAGCTGCTCTGCCATAGCTATCTCATCTACTCTAATACCCATAGATGATAATTCAAGTGCCTGATCAAGAACTGGATAATACACGATGATATCACCGTTGAGCTGCCAGTCATCATAGTCTGGTGCTCTACCATCATGCTTCTCACCATTGCTAAGTTTGTCACCAATCTTCATGAGAAATACTGCTCCGCGCTCCTTAGCAATAAGTGTCTCACGCTCCTTGGCTGTCTTATCTGGATATAAATCAAGAAGCTCCTGTGTGGTTACGAATGAAATCTCATTTGGTAAAAATGGATCCATAAAATGATACTTTCCACACATATAGTACTCTGTCTGCTTAATAGCCATATAGATACGGAAAACGGTCTCTTTAAGAGTCTCTACTGTTCTCTTTTCCTTGCTGATGACCTTTTCCCAATCCCACTGATCAACGTAGATAGAGTGTACATTGTCTGTATCCTCATCACGTCTGATAGCAGTCATATCTGTATAAAGGCCTTCACCCTCGCTAAAACCATACTCCTTAAGAGCCTTTCTCTTCCACTTTGCAAGAGAGTGTACGATTTCAACTTCTCTATCGCCCTGCTCCTTGATACCAAAACTAACTGGTCGCTCAACACCATTAAGGTTATCATTAAGACCTGATTCTGGCTTAACAAATAATGGGGCTGATACTCTTGTTAAGTTTAATGCATCAGATAGAGCTCTTTCAAAATAATCTTTTACTTCCTTGATAGCTACCTCAGTCTCACGAATGGTCTGTGGACTCTTGTAACCTTCTGGTATATAAATTGTTCCCATAGCTGTTACCTCATCTAACTTAATGTGCAAATTATAAATCGCAGTTGTTTACTGTTCTTGGGAATGGAACAACATCACGAATGTTCCCCATACCTGTAAGGTACATTACGCAACGTTCAAATCCAAGTCCAAATCCTGCATGTCTAGCTGAACCATACTTTCTAAGATCAAGATAGAAGTCATAATCCTCTTTCTTAAGACCCATCTCTTCCATTCTCTTTGTAAGCTTATCATAATCGTCCTCACGCTGAGAACCACCGATAATTTCTCCGATACCCGGTACTAAACAGTCCATAGCTGCAACAGTCTTACCATCCTCATTGAGCTTCATGTAAAATGCCTTGATGTCCTTTGGATAGTCTGTTACGAATACAGGACGCTTGAATATCTCTTCTGTAAGATATCTCTCATGCTCTGTCTGAAGATCGCATCCCCAAGATACCTTATAGTCAAACTTATCATTGTTCTTCTCTAAGAGCTCGATAGCCTCTGTATATGTAACACGTCCAAAGTCTGAGCTAGCCACATGCTTAAGTCTCTCAATAAGTCCCTTATCAACAAAGTTGTTGAAGAATGCCATCTCTTCTGGAGCGTTTTCAAGTACATAGTTAATGATGTACTTAATCATGCTCTCGGCAAGAAGCATATCATCTGTAAGATCAGCAAATGCGATTTCTGGCTCAATCATCCAGAACTCTGCTGCATGTCTTGTAGTATTAGAATTCTCTGCACGGAATGTAGGTCCAAATGTATAAATGTTCTTGAAAGCCATGGCATATGTTTCACCATTAAGCTGACCTGATACAGTAAGGTTTGTTGGCTTGTTAAAGAAATCCTGCGCAAAATCAACCTTACCTTCATCTGTCATAGGAACATTAGCAAGGTCAAGTGTTGTAACCTGGAACATCTCGCCTGCACCCTCGCAGTCACTGCCTGTGATAAGTGGTGTGTGAACATATACAAAGTCTCTTTCCTGGAAGAACTTATGAATAGCATATGCACATAAGCTTCTTACTCTAAATACAGCCTGGAAAGTATTGGTTCTAGGACGAAGATGTGTAATAGTTCTAAGGTACTCCATAGAATGACGCTTCTTCTGAAGTGGATAATCTGGTGTAGATTCACCTTCTACACATACATCTGTTGCCTGAATTTCAAATGGCTGCTTAGCTTCTGGTGTAGGGACAAGTGTACCCTTAACTATGATAGCAGCACCAACGTTAAGCTTGCTGATGGCCTCGAAGTTATCAAGTGCATCACTGTATACAACCTGTAATGGCTCAAAAAATGTACCATCGTTAACTACTATAAATCCAAATGTCTTGGAATCTCTGACTGAACGAACCCAGCCACCAATCTCAACTTCTTTGTTAAGATACTGATCTTTGTTTCTATATATCTCTCTAATTGATAATAAATCCATGATAAACTCCCGTCATATTTTATAACATGTGAGCTCTTATTTCCTCACCTGATAATGGTGAAAGCATAGCTGGAGCCACATCAAATACTGTCTTGCAACCTGTGTCACCCTTCTTATTCATACGATCAACTGCTCTTGCATATGCTACAAGTACGCTTGCTGTGAACTCTGGGTTAGAATCAAGAGTAAGCTTGTACTCAATAACATGCTTATTTTCATTGTTAAAACCTGTAACACCTGTTCTAATAACTACACCACCGTGAGGAAGACCTGCATGATTAACTTCCATCTCTTCCTTTGTGATGAAGTTTACAGTTGTATCATAATCTGAGAAGTAGTTAGGCATCTCTACGATTTCCTTCTCGATCTTAGCCTTATCAGCACCTTCAGCTGCAACTACGTAAACAAGTCTTGTATGCTTTTCACGTGTTGTAAGCTCTGGATTCTCACCATTTCTTACCTTTTCAAGAGCTTCATCTACTGGAATTGTATACTGTCTAGCATCAACAACACCTTCGATTCTTCTAACTGCATCTGAGTGTCCCTGGCTTACTCCCTTGCCCCAGAATGTATAATCCTTGCCATCAAGAAGGATTGAGTTAGCATATAATCTGTTAAGCGAGAACATACCTGGATCCCATCCACACGAAATAAGAGCTGTCTTACCAGCAGCCTTTGCAGCTGCATCAACATTAGCAAAATGTTCTGGGATACGAGCGTGTGTATCAAAACTGTCAATAACGTTGAAATCCTTAGCAATGGCAGGAGTCATTGTTGGAAGATCTGTTGCACTACCACCACATACAATCATAACATCGATATCATTCTTATAATTGGCAGCATCATCTAATGAATATACATTAACATTAGGAGTTTTAATATTCACATTATCAGGATTTCTTCTTGTGAACACAGCCTTAAGCTCCATATCATTAGCCTTGGAAATAGCAGCCTCTACGCCCTTACCAAGATTACCATAACCTACGATACCAATTCTTGTCATAATTGTTACCACCTTTCACGTTATAAATTTAAATATAAAAAAACACTTTAATTATAGCACTTTCGCTATATTTCACAATGTATTTTCATTAAAATTAACAAGATTTTTTAGTATGGATTTGCAAGTAATTTTAAGCAAAATCTAATATACTAATGTATAAACAATAAACAAAATGAGGATATAGCAAAATGAAAACAATTACATTAGAAAGAAATGGCAAGAAAACATCCTATGGGCAGCATGGTCATTTGTCTGTTTCTGGCAAAAATATGATTGATGCTAATGGCAACAAAGTACAACTCCGCGGAATTAGCACTCACAACCTTTCATCTTATCCTGAATACGTAAATGAAGATTGTTTCACTTCTCTTGTCGATAATTACAATGTTACTGTAATGAGACTTGCTATGTATTCCGCATCGGCCGATGGTGACAATGGATATTCAGATGGTGATGACGCTCATAGAGAAGAACTTGAGAATCTCATCATTAACGGCGTTCAAATATGTGCTAAGCTTGGTATTTACTGTATCGTTGATTGGCATATCTTATTCGACTACGATCCCAATATGCATATAGATATGGCTATTAGCTTTTGGAAGAAGCTATGTCCTATTCTCAAGGAATACGACAACGTAATCATAGAGATTTGCAATGAACCTAACATGAATTTTGACACTGGTTACAAGGTTACATGGGAGGAGATTTCTGTATTTGCCAATAAAGTTATACCTGTAATAAAAGAGATTGATGACAGTAAAATTATTGTAGTTGGCACTCCTACCTGGTCGCAGGATGTTGATGTAGCATCGGATGCTCCACTTAAGTTTGATAATCTTATGTATACTCTTCACTTCTATGCTGACACACATCGCGATGAAGTAAGAAATAAAGCCATTTATGCTATCAAGAACGATCTTCCTATATTCGTAACAGAATTCGGCGTTGGCGATGCTCTTGGCGACGGAATCATTAATGATGAACAGTCTGATATATGGATTAAGCTACTTAATGAAAATTCTATAAGCTATGTTATTTGGAACTTATCCAATAAAGCTGAAACATCGTCTATTATTAAAGCCGATTGCACCAAACTTGGAGCCTTCACAGATGATAACCTGACTGAATCAGGAAAACGAATGAAAAAATATATGAATATATAAGGATAATTCAAAAAGGTCGAAGCAAATGCTTCGACCTTTTTCTATCTCTCAATTCCATGATATCGCTAAATACCTGCTCTTAGATTCTTTACTGCTTTCTTTTCCAGTTTTATATCACTAAATAGCCTCATCCCACCCTGTCCTGCTGGAGACTGTGCTTCTATTCCTACTTTGATGGATTTTTCAGCTGGCAAATGAAATAATCTAACCATATTATAATTTTGACCATCTAAAGAATAATGTGCCGAGAAAATATTGCCAACTCTACACACCTTAAGCCACAAAAAATCCTGTTCTATATTGCATCCATTGGCATCATCACTTATTTTATTGGTTGCAACACATACTGCTGCATTAGTACCAAAATCAGACTTTTCAAACGCCGCCTTCATCCATACCTTCTCATCCTGTATACACATAATTGCACATGCATCATATACATATTTGTGGTTAGGTTTAACCTTTACGCTGAATACAAAGTCCCCCTCCACATCTGTATAATAAAAAGGTGCGTTAGCAACCGGCATCGATAGGCTCCCATCCTCTTCAGGTATAGGGTTATTGAACCAATCCGTGTTTGCCGGAGCATAAATAACTATCTCTCCATTTTCATTAATCATTTGACTTTCATTAAGCCATTTCCATTCAGTAAAATCCATAAATAACCTCCAATATTAAATTTTTATATCTGCCTATTTATTTAACAGCCTATCTATTTTTTGATTAATACTCTCTATTACCTTGGTCTCATTTTCAAGAAGAAATTTTAACGACATATCAACATTCATATATCTTCTTTTTCCCTGCCTCTTTACCAAAGAATCAGAAATTATCATTTTTACCTTAACTGCGCGTCTCTCAATTATAGGAATTATACCATAATAAAGCCTATCATCCTTAAAAGAGATATACCCTATTTCGTTCCCGTTTACGTGCTTTACATACAATCTATGTCTATTAATTCTTGATGGATACAGTATATCGCCTTTCTCTAAATCTATATATAAATTTTCAATTTCAAGACTAGCATCAACATTATAAATATTATCAGCTTCTCTGTTTTTACCAGATCCTCCCAACATGTCCATCACTAGGCCTGCATCCACAAACTGTTGCACCAAAAGATATGCTATCTCAGCCTGTAAAAACATATCACAGGACCGGTCTTTGTTTCTTCGTTCATCATCGACAGCAATAATACTTTTACTACAGTTATAGAGGCTCGCAAGAAAACTATCAAAATCTTCGTCTATGGTCCACATATACTTGCCAGAGTCAATGACTGCTCTACCTATAACTTCACCTTCAGCATCTTCAACATTGTGATATATCTCCCGCTCAGTATAAGCCGCTTCATTAATGGGCGCATTCCATTTTATGTCATTATGACCACTGTACTCATGCCCTGATTCTGTAACCAGTCTTTCACCAATATGCACTAACAAATATTCATAGGCCACATTAATATCCTTAGCATCATA
The DNA here is from genome assembly GCA_045600085.1 of Lachnospiraceae bacterium. GTDB lineage: Bacteria > Bacillota > Clostridia > Lachnospirales > Lachnospiraceae > NK4A136. The sequence goes on along the minus strand of JAZRXF010000084.1, from coordinate 42,598 downwards.
TGGATAATCATGTCCTTTTGTCACATCCGGATGAGTCTTTTGCATTAGTAAATGATACTTTTTCTTAAGCTCATCTTTAGTATAATCACCATCTATACCAATGATTTCAAGAGCCTTTTCTCTTGTCATAGCCACCTCAGCATACAGAAAATATATTATTTATAAAATCTATAGTTACCAGATAATGCCATCATAGCAAAAAGCTGTAAACAATTATCATAATAACGTCTCTCACCTGTTCTAAGCGGCGTATTCCAGAAAAGTCGTACAGCCTCTATGGCGCTCTGACTCATCTCGCCTTTTTTTGACGCAAGCGCACTCATGGCATTGGTGGCTATAAGGGCATACGGATGCATAACCTTATCGCCAAGTGTTTCATGGGAAACCCTCTTACCATCTATCTCGTATATTGGATACGTAGGTTCACCATCAACCACCTCGCATTTATCTGCATAAAAAGCTCTAATCTTCTCCGCTATCTCTACCTCCCAGTCATCAGCTTCGAACCATGAATAATCAAGGGCAATATTCGCTATCGTTCTGTAAGCATCTGAATAGAACCAGTCATGTCTCCAGCCAAAGTTCTCAGCAACATATGGCCTATTGTTAGGGCTACCATCGTACTCTGCATACTCTGCACTCATACCTGTTTCTTGATGACAAGCCTTTTTTAAATACTCCCTGGATTCTTTTGCTGTAAGCCTCCATAAATCTCTATCTTCTTCTCCTGCAAGCTCTGCATACATCTCATAGAAATGAGGTAAATGATATGAAGGATCTGTCCAGTCACATTCACATATAAACTTAATATAATGATTCTCTGGATCCCACATCGGATTAGGCCCATGAACAGCTGTTTTCAAAATATCTTTGGCATGCTTTGAATATTCAAACACCCCTTCTCCATCGCCCCATTTTCTTGAGGCAAAAAGAAGTGCCATTGCAAAAAATTCCTCACCATCAGGCGCTGCTCCCTCCGAGCGACTGCTGCCATCAAGATTACACGACCATCTAAAATATCCTGCATTAGGCCCCTTATCAAGGTGCATATACGTCCAGGTCCACTTCCAGATTCTATCAAATTCTTCTTTCTTATCAAGCTGGAGGCACATCATCATACCATAGCTCATTCCTTCTGTACGTACATCGTTATTACCTGTATCAGTCATAAATCCCATATCATCACCAACCGGATAATATACTCTAACACCTTCCTCCCCATAAAACATGGTCTGGAACATGGATTCAAGTCTTCCCTTTATTTCCTTTTCATCGTAACCAAGCTCTGCAAATATGTTTCTAAATACTCCCGTTTCATATGCGCCCATTGATAGCCCTCCGTACATTTATTTATCTATTATCATCTTATCATTTTATGTATAAAAAAAATATGCTTAAAAGCACAAAAAACAGGAGCATTGCTTTATCACAATTACTCCTGTCATACATCACTAATTCAAAAGTATAGAACTAACTAAATCCAAGTGTTCTATTTTACGACACCCTTTTCGAGATATTCTGCAAGGTTAGTACGTATATGCTCCTCAGCACGCTCAACCGCAACCTTCTCCATATCATGCTCTACCATAATCTTAACAAGCTCTTCGAATGAAGTCTTTGTAGGATTCCAGCCAAGCTCCGTTCTTGCCTTAGTTGGATCGCCCCATAAATTAACAACATCTGTTGGACGATAGAAATCAGGCGATACCTCTACAAGCACCTTGCCAGTTGCCTTATCAATACCCTTTTCATCCATGCCTTCACCCTGCCACTCAAGCTCGATGCCTGCATGATGGAATGCAAGAGTAGCAAACTCACGAACTGAATGCTGAACACCCGTTGCAATAACAAAGTCCTCTGGCTTATCATTCTGAAGAATAAGCCACATACACTCAACATAATCCTTGGCATAGCCCCAGTCACGAAGCGATGAAAGATTACCAAGATAAAGCTTATCCTGCTTTCCCTGGGCAATACGTGCTGCTGCAAGAGTAATCTTTCTAGTAACGAAAGTCTCTCCTCTACGCTCTGACTCATGATTAAATAAGATACCTGAGCAGGCGAACATGTTATACGCTTCACGATACTCCTTTACAATCCAGAAACCATACTGCTTAGCAACTGCATATGGGCTGTATGGATGGAATGGAGTTTTTTCATTCTGTGGAACCTCTTCAACCTTACCATAAAGCTCTGAAGTTGATGCCTGATATATCTTACAGGTCTCGGTAAGTCCACAAAGACGAACGGCCTCAAGTACTCTAAGAACTCCTGTCGCTACAACATCTGCTGTATATTCAGGAACATCAAATGATACCTGAACATGGCTCTGCGCAGCAAGATTATAAATCTCATCAGGTCTTATAGAGCTTACCAAAGCCATAATACTTGACGAATCTGACAAATCACCATAGTGAAGGTGAAAATTAGCCACACCTTCAAGATGAGCTATACGCTCTCTATAATCAACACTGGAACGACGGATAACACCATGAACTTCATACCCCTTATCAAGAAGGAACTCGGCAAGATATGAACCATCCTGTCCCGTTACACCAGTAATAATCGCTTTTTTCATTTTCTACTCCTTAGATTAATTAGTAAATCACTATTAATTACAATACCATTATATATAAATAATATCAACTTATTGTAACACGTCGTCGCCCCTAGCGCTTACATTATTATCTTCATATAGCATCGCCATGTTTCCAAGAAGTTCCTCCATCTTCTCAAGAAGCAGTTCTTCATCCTTCTCAACAAGCCCAACTATCTGATAAAGAAGAACAAATTCTGGATTCCCTTTGGTATTAAGCCTAAGCTCTCCGCCATATTCATTTAAAAGGAATGGTATCTTTTCCACAGCCACCGGTGCCTTAGGGTTCATAACAAGACGGATACGGCCTGCCCTACCTCTCACCTCATCTATATAAAGCTTTGTTGCTCTGCTTTTTATAAGAGCCACTCTAAGAAGATATCTGGCCTGAACTGGTACACTTCCAAATCGGTCACGCATCTCATCCATCATGTCACTAATATCTTCTTCACTCTCTATGCTTGCAATACGCTTATACATATCAAGCTTCTGCGATTCGTTGACAATATATTCTGCAGGAATAAAGGCTCCTACATCAAGATCAACCGATGATGAATATGCTGTAACCGTCCGAACTCCCTGCTCATACCTGATGGCTTCTTCAAGCATACGACAGTACAAATCATATCCAACAGCTTCCATATGCCCATGTTGAGCCTTTCCAAGAAGATTTCCAGCACCTCGTATCTCAAGATCTCTCATGGCAATCTTAAATCCACTACCAAGCTCAGTAAACTCCTTTATGGCGGCCAGCCTCTTTTCCGCCGTTTCCTTAAGTAACTTATTCTTTTGATACATTAGAAAAGCAAAGGAGGTTCGGCTCGATCGTCCTACTCGTCCTCGTAGCTGATAAAGCTGTGATAATCCGAGCTGATCTGAGTCGTGGATAATCATAGTATTAACATTAGGTATATCAAGACCTGTTTCAATAATGGTCGTTGATACCAACACGTCGATCTCATGATTAACAAATTCCATCATAATAACTTCCAGCTCAGACTCTTTCATTTGTCCATGAGCAAATGCAACTCTCGCATCAGGAACCAAACCTGCAACGCTTTCTGCGATTCTGTCTATATCATTGACCTTATTATATACGTAGTATACCTGTCCACCTCGAGATAATTCACGATTAATGGCTTCGCGCACCATCTCTTCATTGTACTCAAGTACGTAGGTCTGGATTGGTAATCTATCAAGTGGTGGTTCTTCAAGAAGACTCATATCGCGAATGCCAACAAGACTCATATGAAGAGTTCTTGGAATAGGAGTTGCAGTGAGCGTAAGCACATCAACGTTTTCCTTCATTTCCTTAATTCTTTCCTTATGATTTACGCCAAAGCGCTGCTCCTCATCTACTATTAGTAATCCAAGATCCTTAAACTCCACATCCTTAGAAAGAAGTCTGTGAGTACCTATAATGATGTCTACTAAACCCTTCTTAAGGTCCGCAAGCGTCTGCTTTACTTCCTTAGTGGTGCAAAAACGTGACAGCGGTCTAACCTTAACAGGATATTGCTTCATACGTTCCGCAAAAGTATTGTAATGCTGCTGCGCAAGAATCGTAGTAGGCACAAGATAAGCAACCTGCTTTCCTTCCTGCACTGCCTTAAAAGCAGCTCGTATTGCCACCTCTGTTTTACCAAATCCAACATCGCCGCACACCAGTCTATCCATGATTTTAGTGCTTTCCATATCATCCTTGGTTGCAGCTATGGCCTCAAGCTGATCATCTGTCTCCTGAAACGGGAACATCTCCTCAAATTCTTTCTGCCATACTGTATCCACGCCAAACTTGTGGCCATGACGTTCACTACGAACTGCATATAAATGAACAAGTTCTTTGGCTATATCTCTGGTCGCCGCTTCAACCTTGGTCCTTGTCTTATTCCACTCAGAGGAACCAAGTTTATTAAGCTTATGCTTTTTACTATCAGCACCTGCATAAAACTGAACCTTATCAAAGTTAGACGCAAGCACATAAAGATTACCGCCATCTCGGTATTCAATCTTCATGTAATCCTTTTCGATATGTTCAACTTCGAGCTTTTCGATACCTCTGTATATTCCAAGGCCATGGTTCTCATGTATTACATAATCACCAACCTTTAAATCCTCATATGAAGCAACCTTTGTACCGCCTGTAAACTTAGGCTTTTTGCGTTTCTTTTTAGTACGATCGCTACCAAATATGTCGGCTTCAGAAATAACTGTGAAGCCAATCTCTGGATACTCGAAGCCTGTACGAAGATGACCATATATAGTGAAAATCTGTCCTTTCACAAGCTCCTTATCCATGTCTTCAGTAAAGCTTGCAATAACGCCTTCATCAGTTAGATCCTCAGCAAGTCTCATAGCCCTTGTTCTAGACGGAGATACAATAACAATTCGATTACCATTCTTTTTTAATTTGCCAAGTTCATTAACAAGAAGTCTAAAGCTTCCATTATATGAGGACAGACTTCTAGCTGTAATCACAAAATCTGCTTTATAGCTAAACACAGGGTTGCTTTCAATAAGTACCGACATACCAACAAGACGATTTCTTTGAAGCATTGAAACTACTGACTCACTACTTCTAAGGATATCAGCTTGACCAGGTAATATATATCCCTTCTCCAGACGGCTTCTCATACTTTCACTAAATTCGTACTCAACCGCTCCGCCACGAAGCACTGATTTTTCCGGTTCATCCAGAAAAATGCAGGTATTCTTCATATCAAATAAATCTAAGAATGAACCTTTTTCTTCATAAAAATATGATATATAGCTTTCAAGATTAAGCCCTATATCTGTCTCAAGAAGATGCACCCGTAGCTCATCAATGAGATTTTGTACACGAAAAGCCTTTTCATTCTCACCATTTTCTCTAAAGCTCTTTATAAGCTTATCCGCATCAGCTTTCATAAGATGAAAGCCTTCTTCCTTTTGCTGCTTGGATAGCATCAGTTCTGTGGCTGGAAGAATCTCCACTCTGTCTAGGTTCTCAATGGAACGCTGACTAAGTACGTCAAAGGATCTTATCGAATCAACCTGATCACCCCATAGTTCTATTCTGTATGGATTCTCCTCGGTCAAATCAAATATATCAACAATACCGCCGCGAATAGAAAAATCGCCCCTATCCTGGGTCTGTGACACCTTGGTATATCCCATATTGGTAAGCTTTATCGCAAGTGCTGCTTCTTCGATTATTCCGCCTTTAACTATGCCAATACGATTATTCAATATATCATCAGCTGGCACAGCAGGGGCCATGAAAGCGTCAAAGGTTGTGATAATGACACACTGTTCTCCTGACAAAACCCTTCGAAGAACCTTCATTCTGTCAATGATTATCTGCTTACCATTGATATCTGCCTGATAGAAAATCAAATCCTTAGCAGGATAATACATAACTTCTTTATTAAAGAATTTGAAATCATCATATAGTGCTCTTGCCTTTAGGTCGTTCTCAGCAACAACAATAGCGGCCCCAAAATCAGCCGCTAAAGAATTGATAATATGAACTTTTTCAGTGCCATTAGCTCCAGTCAGTCTGATAGCATTATTTTTCTTTAGAAGAAGCTTGCTCTCTTCAAACCACTTAAGCTCATATAATGGATTATTAATAATATTCATGCTTTTTATTTTCTTATTTCTTGGTATTATATATGTTCATAGCCACATCAACGCCATCACTCATCATGGCCACAACGGCTTTTCCAGCATTGTCATAAGCATCCTTCATAGCAGACGCATCACTCTCTGAAAAATGCCCCAGAACATAATCAGCCAAATCGTAACCCTTTGGTTTCTCTCCAACGCCAACCTTAACACGTAAAAAAACTTCACCGCCAAGATGCTGAATAATATTCTTGATACCGTTATGTCCACCTGCGCTTCCCTTCTTTCTTATACGAAGCTGCCCCGGTTCAAGACTTATATCATCATATACTACTATCAGTTCTTCCTCTTCATCAACCTTATAATAGTCTATCAGTTCCCTTACACTCTCACCACTGAGATTCATAAATGTCTGGGGCTTTGCAAGTATTACCTTCTGACCTTCTATTATGCCTTTACCAAATATAGCCTTGTGCTTTATTTCATTAACACTGATATTATATTTATCTGCCAATGCATCTATTACCTGAAAACCCACATTATGTCTGGTCTTTTCATACTTACTGCCTGGATTCCCCAGTCCTACTATTATATACATACATTCTCCCTATATCTATATACTGTCAGTATAAATTATCATTCTAAACAAATACTACTAACCAATGAACATCTTAAGCTTATGCTTTTCACCGTATCTTACAAGATATGCCGTCTTACCAGCTTTAAAAGCTTCATACTCTGCTGAAGATACCGTAATCCTAACCGTGCTCTCCATAACACTATTAGTGTCCATTACTTCAAGACTATATTCATCTTTCGATTCTGTTTGAATATGTTCACGGCCTATCATTTTGACTGTAGCTGTTTCTATTTTCATTCCAGCTATCTTTTGTTTGCCTTCTATATGCATTTTTTTCAGTACAAGAATCCCCAATACCACAATAATAACTGCTATTAAAATAAAAACTACAGCCACAGAGTACTGCTCAATTGCAAAGCATATACCTACAAGCACTGGGCCCGCGCTTACCCCCAGTAAGATTAATAGCATCTTAAAACCATCTATTCTATCAGCAAGATCATCAAATTCCTGCTTTCTGATTTTAGCTTTAGTTTCTTCATCAGATTCAACGAATTCTAACTTCATTCATCATTCTCCTTACTCTTTTAGCATTATCTCACATGCATCTGCCCCAATAGAGCTGGCCTGAAAATCCCACCATACCACATATGCCTTCTTTCCCTCTTCAAAAGCATCATATATTTCTTTGAATGTATGAAACTCTAACGTTTTTCCTATGACACTGCCAGCCTCCATCACTTCCACATAGTAGGCATCTTCCTTGTCTGTCATAATCTTTTCTCTTCGCAGAAATGATACATCTGCAACTTTAAGCGTTGCATTATTTATTCTATTATTCGCTTCAGATGAGGTCAGTGTCATATACCCCACTCTTCTAGCCCCCGATATCTTCTCCATTATCTCATTTTCAATATATTTTCTTCGCCTCTTGCGAATTTTAGCAGCCACAGATATTATCACAATTACAACAACCACAACCATTAACACGGTATAACTAACATAAGCTGCCTGAGATGCATCTAAAAATAACAACGAAATAACCATAATAATCGTCAAAAAACCAGTAATAAATATTCCGATAGCTATATCAGAATTATTCTCGCGATTCATGTTAGCGATTGCCGAACCATTACCAGATTCTGCCAAAATCTTCTCATCCACGACTCTCTCTAATAATTTATTGGTAATATATTCTCTTTCTTTGTCTGTTGGCTCTCTAAAATCTAAATCCATGTCAATGTCTCCATACCCACCTATTATATAGTATCAAACACCATTCGAAAAGCAAAAAGAAAGAGGTCCCAATCTCTTGGAACCTCTCCTAAAAACATTATACCCCAACACTATTCCATTTCTTCATACTTTTGAAGAATCATTGATTGCATTTTTTCGCGTTCTCCAGTATCGATTGGATGTGCTACATCACGGAATGAACCGTCTGCTGTCTGCTTACTAGGCATTGCTATGAATAAACCCTTAGCACCATCAATAATCTTGATATCATGTACTACAAATACATCATCAATTGTAATTGAGGCCACAGCTTTAAGCTTGCCTTCTCTCTCAACCTTTCTTACGCGTATGTCTGTAATCGTCATCGAGACTCTCCTCCTGCCTGTATTATATTACGTATCTCTCGTTCTTCTCTACAACAATCTTAATGCTATCCTCACCCTTGTGGAATGAATTAGCTCTAATTGTACCCCTACTCTCAACGATGCAGTTTTCTATAACCGTATTATCCCCAATATATACATCGTTAAGAATAATTGAATTTCTTATTACACAGTTGTTACCAACAAAAACCTTCTTGAAAATGACCGAGTTCTCAACAGTACCATTAATGATACTACCACTCGATATAAGACTGTTTCTAACCTGAACACCCACGTTATACTTTGCTGGTGGCAGATCATCAATCTTGGAATAAATATCTGGATACTCTTTGAAGAAATAATTTCTAACCTGAGGCTTCAGAAAATCCATGTTTGTATCATAGTAATCCTGAATAGTTGAAATATTCTTCCAATAATCTTCTGTCTTATATGCATATATCTTCTTGATATCCTTGTATCTGATAAGAATATCTGTAACGAAGTCATATCTGTTCTCGCTTGCAGCTTTCTCAATCATCTCTATAAGCTGTCTACGACGAACAACATAGATACCACATGATACTGTATGTGACAATGTCTTAACCGGCTTTTCTTCGAATTCTGTAATTCGTCCATCGTCATCTGTCTTAACACATCCGAATCGATCAACATTCACATCATCAGCAAAGCCTTTACATACAACAGTAATATCAGCCTTCTTAGCTATGTGATACTCGAGCACTTTGTTATAGTCCATCTTATATACACAATCGCCTGATGCAATAACAACATATGGCTCATGACTATCCTTAAGGAAATCAAGGTTCTGTGCGATTGAATCAGCTGTACCTCTGTACCAGTCACTATTCTCAGATGTTCTGGTTGGAGTGAACACATAAAGTCCACCCTGCTTTCTACCAAAATCCCACCACTTAGATGAGCTAAGGTGCTCATTAAGTGAACGAGCATTGTCCTGAGTAAGTACTGCTACTCTTTGAATATGAGAATTAGTCATATTACTGAGTGAGAAATCTATGCTTCGATAGCTACCTGCGATAGGCATAGCAGCCACTGCTCTTTTTGCAGCAAGCTCGCCCATGCGAGTATTCTTGGCGCCACCGCCTGCTAAAATAATACCTAATGCTCTCATACCTCGTCACCATCCTTCACAAGAGATTTACCACTAGCAAGACAATTGTCTGGATAATCCTCTGCACATGTCTCGCCAAAAATAACTGTATTCTTGCCGACAGTAACGCCTGCTGGAACTGTGGTATGTTCGCCTATGCAGACAAGTCCATTGTTGTAAATGTGAGGAGCCGAATCATTAGGAACCTCATCACCGATACCTGTTCTAACCCCATCCTCAAGAACAGTATTCTCAGCAATAATAGTTTTGTTAAGTTCACAACCCTTACCGATAACAGTCTCATTCATAATAATTGAATCTCTAACTATTGTATCTGGTCCTATCTCAACATTACATCCAATAATAGAATTATATACCTTACCATAAATCTCGGCGCCTTCTCCAATGATGCTTCGCTCTACAACTGCATCGCTTGAAACATACTGTGGTGGAAGTGCGTCAGACTTAGTGTAAATCTTCCAATATTCCTCATAAAGATTGAACTCTGGAACTATATCAATAAGCTCCATATTCGCTTCCCAATATGAGTGAAGTGTTCCTACATCCTTCCAGTATCCATTATATTCATAAGCAAATATAGGAGACTGCTTACCATGAATATAAGGAATAACATGCTTACCAAAGTCAAGACTTGGCTGGTTAGCATTGGCAAGGAGTGCCTCCTTAAGTGTCTTCCAGTTGAATATGTAGATACCCATTGAAGCCAGGTTGCTTCGTGGATTCTCTGGTTTCTCCTCGAAGTCTACGATACGACGATTGTCATCTGTAATAACAATACCGAATCTTTTTGCTTCTTCCATTGGAACTGGCATAACTGCGATAGTTGCTTCAGCGCCATTCTGCTTATGGAAATCAAGCATAACCTCGTAGTCCATCTTATAGATGTGGTCACCGGAAAGAATCAATACATACTCTGGATTAAAGCTTTCCATATAATCAATATTCTGGTAGATTGCATTCGCTGTACCTGTATACCAGTCTGTGTTAGCCATCTTCTCATATGGAGAAAGAATGGTCACACCACCAACATTACGATCGAGATCCCATGGAATACCAATTCCAATATGGGTATTAAGTCGTAATGGTTGGTACTGAGTAAGAACGCCGACTGTATCGACTCCAGAATCAATACAGTTACTTAGCGGAAAATCGATGATACGATATTTTCCACCAAAAGAAACTGCTGGCTTTGCCACCTTACGAGTAAGCACACCAAGTCTGCTTCCTTGGCCACCTGCTAATAACATGGCAATCATTTCTTTCTTAATCATGTCATCACCTCTAGTCTTTTTTAGTTAACCCCGAGTACATTTATATTATTTGCACTACATAGCGTAAATTATAACATATGCTTTTGTGAAAGTATATAAAAATACTCAAACTTTTGAAGTTTAAACTGTTTTTTTATTTGCACCTTGCACAGTTTTGCATAATTTCACATTGCGCTTTTTGTGCACTTTTAAATCATTTCTCTTTTTTATAATTTATACGATATACAAAATGCATATTTTGACATTTTATTAATCCTGGCAAACAAAAAAGATCAAAGCTTTATACTTTGACCTTTATAATTTAAATATCAAATATTCTTTTTATATACACGCCTTAATTTTCTAGTATCTTAATAAAATTGGCTTTGTATGATTCTTCATTAAAATATGCTGCGCGCTTTCTAGCTAACGAGCCATATTTACCTAGCCATTGCTCGTCAGACAAACCAAGTATAAGCTGCTCGCCCAGTTTTTCATCTTCATCAGGTATATTACCACTGTCAAAATCAGGTTTCTCAGATAGTGCTGGAAGTAACCTGCCAAAGTCACCTTCATAGCATTTTGTTTTGTCAGTCACCTTACTTGTATCCATACTTAATATCTCTGCAGGACCGCTTGTACAATTTGTAGCCATAACAGGTATTCCAAGTGCCATAGCTTCTACTAAGGCATTGGGAAAGCCTTCATGAATAGATGACAGTATATACATATCGGCCATTGCCAGGTATGGATATGGATTACTTTTAACACCTGTAAATATTAGCTTATCAAGTACTCCAAGCTCTTTGGCCAGTTCCTTATATCTACTAAATGTTCCGTCACCGATAAATACCAGTCTAGCATCTTCTCGTTTTTTGGAAACAATCGAAAATGCCTTTATGAGATGCCAAAATCCTTTAAGATCATCTTCTCTCGACATTGTAACAATATATTTTTTACTGCCTTTTTCAGGCATATCAGCTGCCTCTTCGCCTGCCAGTCGCTCTATTTTGTCGAGATTATATGGATTGTATAATACCGCCGTATTACCAAATCCAAATTTATTGTTCACTTCATCTTCGATTACCTTGGAGCAGCATACAACTATATCAGATTTTTTGCCAATTAAATCAATATAATCTGCATCCTCCAAATCGGTATAGCCCCTAAGCCCTGTAAGTACCTTTTCCTTATACCTCGATAGTACATTGACACGGCTTGCTGTTATCCCGAAGCTATATGCAACATCTATGCCAAGCTTTTTCTTGTATCTTCTAACCTTTATTACTCGCCTTGCAACGTTAATCAGCTTTAATAATTTATTATCCGTTGCCGGAACATCAATGGAAATGACATTAAGCCCCGAAACATCAAAAACAATATCCTCGCTTGAAAAGATAAGGATTGTGATGTCATACTTATCCTTCAAAATTCTGGCTGTTTCAACGCACACCTTTTCAAAGCCACCTTGGTGAAGCATTGGCACTATCAGCATAAGTTTCTTTTTGTTATTGTTATCATCAAATGCTTTACTCATACTTTTCTTTAACTAATTACCAAAATATTCGAGACCTTCCGGAATCTTGCCATTCTTATAAAACTCTTCCATCATAGGTATCTGAAGTTCTATGTCAAAGCCTGCTTTTTGAACTTCACCAAGCTTTGTCTCACGTATATTCTGCATCATATCAAGAGCATCGCTTGCCCATTCCTCTGCACTTTTCTTGAGGCTTTTGAACTTAACTATATCAGACAACCCCACTTCACTTGTAATATTAGTTGAAACCAGGCATGGAAGACCAGAAACCTGCGCCTCAACCACAGTACCTGGCAGCCCCTCATAAAATGATGGAAAAAGTAGTAAATCCATGGCATTCATATAATCAGCAACATTACTTTGTAAGCCAGTCAGAATAACCGAAGACTCTATACCAAGCTCTTTAATCTTATTTTCTATCTGACCTCGCAGTTCGCCATCACCAACTATCAACAGCTTTGCTTCACTTTTCTTCTTTAGTATCTCAGCAAATATCTCTAAGAGAAACATATGGTTCTTGGCATATCTAAACGTACCAACATGTCCAAAAACCGTATTGTCCGTTATCCCAAGCTTATTTCTTAGTTCTTCTCTTACCTTTGGATTATATATATACTTAGATGCATTGATTGCATTAGGTATTATATGCACCTTTCCATTATTGCAGGCTTTCTTGCCATACACAGCCTGACCAGCAAGTCCAGAGCAGGTAAAACAGTAATCTGTTCTATCCTTAAGTGGTCGTCTGATTATTTTAGTAATAATTCCCTTTATTGAATGGTCTACGCCAGCGCTTCTAGCATGAGCCACAGTAAGTGGCACGCCAGCCTTCTTTGCTATGGGAAGATATATGGCAGCTGTACTTGTCATATGCCCATGAACCGCTGCAAATTCTTTATGCTCATCAAAAAAGTTTCTCCATGCTTTTTTGTACGCAAAATAATTGTATACCTTAAATCTTGGGATTCGGTATACACGCCCACCCATTTCTTTTATTTCTTTTTCAAAGAAGCACTCTTCTTTCTTATGTATGCAAAAATCAAATTGGACATGATCACGATTCATTGCGCGATACATGTCCATAACACGGCTTTCTGCGCCACCAAGATTAAGATGTCCTAATACCTGTAATACCCTTATAGGTTCACTCATCGTTTACTCCTAACGCATAATACTTACCAGAATTCTTTTTTCTGTGGCATATAAATAGTCTTTTATATTCTTAAATAAGCTTTCCTTACTTACTGGTTGTTCCAACCACTTGGAATAACTTATAAAAAATTCTTTTTTCTCAGAAAGAAGCTTTTCGAACGAGCCAAAATCCTCTTCCTTCCAATCATTAACATGAAGGACTATGGTTGTCATACCATCACCGTCATGGTATACCTTGCCCTTTCGAAATGCTATTGGCAAAAATACCATACCCTTTTGATAAAAAGGCTTATATCCAAATCCATCAGTTACATACTTAAACCCAAGTTCACCAAGGGCTTTTAATGTATTCTTATCAAATGTATGCCCCGGAGCCATAAAAACATTGGTATCAATGCCTATTTTAGTAAGTTGCTGCTTCGCATCACTTAGTTTTTTTCGTTGCTCATCAAATGATATCCCTGCAAATTCCGAGAACAAGTTGAGTGGAAAAACACCGCCCTTTTTCGTTGTATACACATGAGTAGCACCGTGCATAGCCAAAACAGCTCCTTTGTCCCGAAGTTCCAGCATTATACGCGAAAAATCTTTTTCTGGCTCATCAATCGAAAGCATTGGATCTTGATTTTCTGGAACAATACCAAGAAGAGGCCACGCATCATATTTTGCCAGAAGTTCTATTGTTCTATTAAAATTACGCCAATTCATGTCTGGCGTGATATCATCCATTCGAACAGTAACCTTCATATTTATTTCAAATTTTCCTTGTACCAATCAATTGCAAGTGCGATACCCTTTTCAAAATCATAGTCTGGATCATAGCCAAGTAATTCCTTGGCCTTGGTTATATCGGCATTAGAATGCTTTATATCACCTGCTCTGTCTGGTCCAAAGTTAGGCTCCACATTTTTGCCAAGAGCTTTGCAAAGTCCATAGTAGATATCAATAAGATATTCTCTTCCGCCATATGCAACATTAAATGCCTGCCCAGCTGCCTCACTAGGTGCAAGACATGCACGCATATTAGCTTCGATAACATTATCTATATAAGTAAAGTCACGTGACTGCTTTCCATCGCCATTAATTGTAGGCACTTCTCCACCTAAAAGCTGCTTGATAAACTTTGGAATAACGGCTGCATATGCACCGTTAGGGTCCTGCCTACGACCAAATACATTGAAATAACGAAGACCGTATGTATCGAGACCATATAGCTTAGTATAAAGCTTGCCATATTCCTCATCCACACGCTTTGTAAGAGCGTATGGTGATAAAAGATTACCCTCCTGGCCTTCCTTCTTAGGAAGTACTGGATGGTCACCATAAACTGATGAGCTCGACGCATACACAAACTTCTTAACGCCATTCTGTCTTGCAGCTTCCATCATATTAAGGGTACCCATAATATTGTTCTGCTCATAAAATAGTGGCATTTCAATACTTCTTGGAACAGATCCCCAAGCAGCCTGATTCATAACATAATCCACGCCCTCACAAGCTTTCATGCAGGTATCAAGATCCTTAATATCGCCTTTTATAAAAGTATAATTAGGTCTATCCTGTAAAAGCTCAACATTCTCAATCTTTCCAGTTGACAAATCATCAAGAGCTCTAACCTGATATCCCATATCTGTAAGAGCTTCACAAATATTGGAACCAATAAAGCCTGCTGCACCTGTTACTAAAAATACACTTCCTTCAGGAAATACCAAATCTCTGTATCCCATTATGCCACCTCTGTTTCACAATTAATAAAATATAATAACTATAATCTCCAGTATAAATATCCTGCTTCCTGATAAGCCTCCTTATCAAGAATACCTTTAAGATCAGTAAGTACCTTGACAGCATTAGAAGCCTTATAAAGTCCTGCAATATCTTCCATTGAAAGTTTCTTGTATGTGTCATGAGCGACTGCAAGAATTACTGCATCACAGTCTTTAATATCACTGATAGGAACAAACTCAATGCCATAAAGTCTCTTTGCCTCAGCAGCATCAGCATCATCATCTGTAACCATAGCAGTTATTCCATATTCCTTTAGCTCATTATAAATATCTATTATCTTGGTATTTCTAGTATCTGGACAGTTTTCCTTAAATGTAAAACCAAGAATTGCAACCTTAGCTGTCTTAACTGGTACATCAGCCTTTATAAGATTCTTAACCAGATTTTCTGCAACATATTTGCCCATATCATCATTGATACGACGTCCTGAAAGAATAATCTGTGAATGATAACCAAGCTCCTCTGCCTTGTATGTAAGATAATATGGATCAACTCCTATACAATGTCCACCAACAAGACCTGGCTGGAACTTCAGGAAATTCCACTTAGTACCTGCTGCCTCAAGAACTGACTTTGTATCTATTCCCATCTTATTGAAAATAATAGAGAGCTCATTCATAAAAGCAATATTAATATCACGCTGACTGTTTTCTATAACCTTGGCAGCCTCTGCAACCTTGATGCTTTCTGCTCTATATACACCTGCCTCAACAACAAGCTCATATACATTAGCAACTTCCTCAAGAGTTTCTTCGTCCATACCTGACACAATCTTGGTAATAGTCTCAAGTCTGTGAACCTTATCACCTGGGTTAATACGCTCTGGAGAATAACCAATCTTAAAATCCACGCCACACTTAAGGCCTGACTCCTTCTCAAGAATTGGTACGCATATATCTTCCGTTACTCCAGGATATACAGTGGACTCGAATACTACTATTGAACCCTTTGTAAGATTCTGTCCAAGGATTCTGCTTGCACCCTCAACTGGTGTAAGGTCTGGAGTATGATCATCATTAACTGGTGTTGGAACTGCAACAATATGGAACTTGGCCTCGCGTAGCTTGGATGGATCTGCTGTGAACTCCACAGTTGTATTGGCAATTACATCATTTCCAACTTCATTGGTTGGATCAATACCAGACTTGTACAAATCTATTTTTGCACTATTTAAATCAAAACCAACAACCTTAATTTTTCTGGCAAATGCAACGGCGATAGGCATACCAACATAGCCAAGGCCAACTAATGATACTTTTTCCTCACCATTAACTATTCTCTCATATAAACTCATATCTTGCCTCCAATTAATTCTTATTTATATAATCAGAGCTTTCGCTCATATATGCTTCTACAACTATATTTCTATCGAACATCGCTTCCATTCTTTGTCTTGCAGCAAGTCCCATTTTTCTTTTTTCATCATGTGGCATGTCAAGGAACTTTCGAACAGTCTCTATCAAACAAGCAGTATCCTTCATTGGGACAATAAAACCTGTTACACCATGCTCAACTGTCTCATGGCAGCCCGGGTTATCGGTTGTAATAACAGGACGCCCTGCCGATGAACTCTCGAGACACACATTGCTCATACCTTCAGCATAAAATGATGGATGAATAGTGCAATGACTTATCCTTTGAAAGGCCATCATATCATCCTGCATTCCATGATATACAATTATACCTTCGTCAGAATATCTTTGTAGTATATCCTGATAAGCCTCTTCGCAAAAACCAAGCACATGAAAAACGGTGTTCGGATAATCCTTTCGAATTGCCTTTGCAAGTTCAAGGTATTCGTCGGCACCCTTTTCCTTCATGATGCGGGATACATATAGAAAATGTATTTCCTCGTCACCAGGATAAGGCAAAAGTTCAAAATGATGAAGATTTACCCCCGACCCTGGTAAAAGCCTGTGTTTCTTTCCAACTATTCCATGCTTCAAACAATACTCTTCATTGGCTGAGTTCTGATAAAAAGTACATATCGAATTCTTAACGCCAATACGATACATATTGTCATATATAAACTGAAAAAGCTTACTTCTTACAGCTCCACTTCCTAGCCCTGTTATATTAGCTATTTGCGGAATATTAAGCTTCTTCGCTGCCACACCACCATACACACTACACTTAATAGTATATGTATAGATAATATCGGGCTTAATCTCCTTAAACAGATTTATATATAACCTGTAAAGCTTATAATCGGTAAATGGATTGGTGCCCCTTCGGTCTATCGGTGTCTCGTACACCTTGCAGCCAAGTCCTTCAAAAAACTCCTTATGCACAAGCTTTGGTATAAGAATATATACCTCATGCCCATCATGAACGAGTCTTTCCACTATCTCACGTCTAAAGTTGTATATAACCAAATCACTATTACCTAATAGTGCAACTCTACTCATTGGAATCTCCAAAGCCCTCTGTACTGGACTTCATAAACATAACCTTTATAGTCATAATGATAATACGAAAATCTAGAGCGAGAGAATAATTCTCGATATACATAAGATCCAGCTTCAGCTTATCATAAGCCGATGTATTGTACTTGCCGTATACCTGTGCATAACCAGTAAGTCCACCTCGTACCCTTGTTCTAAAACGAAACTCTGGTATCTCCTTGGTGTACTTTTCTACGTGCTCAACTCTCTCTGGTCTAGGACCAACAAGACTCATATCACCCTTAATCACATTGAGAAGCTGTGGAAGCTCATCAATACGAGTCTTACGAATAAACTTTCCAACCTTTGTAATACGATCATCATCATTGACCGCAGCCTGTGGTCCCTTGGCCTCGGCATCAACTATCATAGATCTAAATTTGTAAATGATGAACTCACGATTATCAAGTGTCACACGTTTCTGTGTAAAGAATACAGGTCCATGATCCTCTAGCTTAATGGCAACTGCTGTAATAAGCATAACTGGTGAAGTCAGGACAAACATAACAACAGACATAACAATATCAATTATTCGCTTCACTAGTTTTTGATCAAATGTAAGGCCTGCATTTCTTGACATAAGTAAAGGCGTGTCGAAAAGATGATGTTCTCTTGCACTTCTAATCAACAAATCCGAAATCTTAGGAGTCTGATATACACGTACGCCTTCGCCATAACAGAACTTTAATAGATCATTACGAAGCTCTGATGATACATCATAAATAATGATAGAATCATGAGCTTTGATACGCTCACAGATTTTTTCATAGCCTGCGTCCACCTTAAGAACTTCGCTGACAACATACTTATCTTTTCTTGTATTGACCTTATCGAGAAACATTCTGACATTTTCATTCTCATAAACAACAAGAAGATCCCAAGCTGGGAAAAACTTGAAATGCATCCAGTCAAAAAGCTGAACCGCTATGATAGAAACAATAATCTGCGCTATATTAAGCACCAGGAATGCCAAAATAATCTTGCCTATTTGGAACATAGAACCAATGACAAGAACGGCCTCAACTATCATTACACAGTTGGCGCAAAATACACCAAGTGCCTGTGACATAATGACATTAAGAGGTGTAAAGAAACCTGTTTCAAAACCGCCAAAAATCTTAATAAACAGAAAAACAACCAACACGTATACGCCTATCTCCATGAGATTACCTTTACCCGTGAATGGTTTTTCGTCCAAATTATTCAAATAATACATCCAAACAAATCCAAACAGACCACATAGACAGCCAAGTGTTATGCCTGTCTCAAAAAAGCGAAATACACGTTTGAATTGTTCAAAGCCTTTATTGTTCATACTATATCTACTCTCTTGTTATTACTTCATCAAGAGTCCTTATTTTCATTATTACCCTGGCCCTTATATCTTTCCCTGATAACATACTGTGGCGAAGCATTCATACTAATGTATATACGCCCAACATATTCACCAATAAGTCCAAGCATTATCATAATCATTCCACCGAAAAACACAAGTACGCTCATGAGTGATGAAAAACCTAGTACTCTGTCTGGAAGTACTATCTTCTGCACAATGACTATGATTCCATATATAAATCCAAGCATAGAGGATATGCATCCAATAACAGTTGCTATACGAAGTGGCTTAACCGAAAACGAAGTGAAGCCATTCATCCATAGCCCAAGTAACTTCTTAAGTGTATACCCTGAATTACCAACCTCACGGCTTTTATGGTCCACATCCACATTGACAATATTCTTGGTGGAGCGAAGCACAAGCCCAATGACATATGGATACGAATTCTCGTAACGAATCATATCGTTTACTATAAAGCGCTTGGCAGCGAAATAACTAGAAACATACAGTTCCTTTGGCTTATCAAGCATGAACCTTGCCATCTCTTCATTGACATAGCTTCCAAAATTTCTGAATAAAGAATGCTTCTTGTGGCTATATCTTGCATAAGCAACATCTGCACCATCTTCTAAGGCTTTTATTAATTTCTTACATTCGGATGGCGGCGTTTGTCCGTCATCATCAAGACATATCACTATATCGCCCTTCGATTCGCGAAGTCCTGCCATTAGTGCACTATGCTGTCCAAAGTTTCTTGCAAAATCAATGCCTGTTATAAAGCTGTATTTATCACAAAGCGACTTTATAACACTGATTGTATTGTCAGGTGAGCTGTCATTAACAAGTACTATTTCGTACTCATAATCTGCCATAATACCCTGACATACACTATTTATTTCTTCAACGACTCCTTCTATAGTCTGCTCTGATCTATAGCAGGGAATTACAAAACTAATCAACTTCATCCGTTAACTCCAACGAGTTTCATAAATATTACTTCATGTTCCTGGCCTTCTATATTGGCCACGAAACTTTTATCATCCATTTTAATAAAACCGCATTTTTTATAATTATTAATCGCTGCGGCATTGTCTGAGAGCACCCTTAATATTATGGTTTCCATATTCATCTCATTAAATGCATAATCAAGGGCAAGCTTCTGAGCCTCATAACCATAGCCCTTTCCAAGCTCGCTCTCCTCACCAATAAATATTCCAAATTCGGCCGTCTTTAAAGCATGATCTATATCCTTAAAATAGATACTGCCGATTTCTTTTCCGCTGTCTTTTATTGTTATAATAAACTGCTCAACCTGGCCGGTTTCTATCTTTGTCTTTATCCAGTTCTCATGAACTGGTCTGGTCAGTGGCGTGCGAATAATAAAATGATTCATAACTATATCACTATTACGCCATCTAATAATGTTATCAGTATCATCACTATTCATTCGACGAAGTATGATATTGTCACCTATTCTAATAATATCCGTCATGCACTTTTTTCACTCACAAAATGAATAAATGTAAAAAACACCATCACCAGTTTCAATGCTGTCAACGATTTTAGCCTCAGCTCCTACCATACAAGAAAGCTGCTCCTTGCCGGCGCCCACACCATCCTTCGCAACTATATGAAAACTGCTATCTGTACAAAGCATCTCTGAAATTGAACTTGCTCCAGTAGTGCCCAGTATTTCATTAACCTTACGATTATACAAAGGATGCTTCAACATCCAACCGCCAAGAATCATATAATTCTCACTAGGATGACTAATAAGTGATGCGTCCTGCATAATAAAATTATGAGGCGAATATCTGCTCACCTCAAGAACCGGTTTTGTTCTCGCTACTGTTGCATACACATCCATAAAATAAAATTCATCCATATGGTCATACATATAAGAGTATATCATATCATCACTAGAATTAGTATTAGAAACTTTCGAATACTCAACATCTAGCTTATTAATTGCCATAATACTTCCAATAACAAATGCGGCAAAAAGACCTGCCATCACAAAGTACGAAGGTCTTTTTGTACTTTTATTATCTACCACTTCTCTTACTATGATTCCAACTAATAAGATGATTTCCATTATATACAAGGACATAGTCACACGCTCTGGATATCGCCCACCAAAAAATAGATATATCCATATGACGCGGCCATATATACCTAGTAATGCTAGTGGTATTAATTTTATGAACTTTTTTTGAGTAACTGAATATAATAATGCTATCCCGTATATTCCAAGAAGCAAATAATTATAAGGAGCATCCGTTTTCTCATTAATAAGACGATACTTATATGCAATCACCGCTTCGCGAAGCTTAGCTATAAAACCGGCCTCATTTTTCTTTCCATAAGCATAGTCTGCTATTATCTCAAGTTTATCCCTAACATCTTCCAAATCACCTAAGGCTAGGTCATATGACTTAATAAGTGCTATATCCGCTTCATCAATTCCTTGTGTTTCATAAAAAGCTAGCGCATCTTCATCTGTAGGTATTCCAGTATAGTCATATACGTCCGTTCGTATTTTGTTAAAATCTTTATAACTATTCCATTCATCTGTAGATAAAAGAGCTCTATTAATAATAATTAATACGGCTGATGCCAGCACAAAACTGATTGCATATTTTAAATATTTCTTCCAATCATATCCCTTATTTTCTATTAAAAGATAAATGAAGGCTATGCCTACAAATGGGAGTAGCATAAAGAAAACATTTTCCCTAACCAAATATGTCATTACAAAAAATATAATTGGGGCAATAAACTGCTTTTCATTTTGGGATGAGATAAAAAGCCATAGACCTGCTGCGCCAAGCGATGCGGCTACAACAGTATAATGAGGAAGCACAAAGCCAGATAGCTGCAAGCAAAGGATTAGCACTATACTAATTGCCACAACAATACTTTTCTTTATACCCTCTCCCGCTCTATTACATGCCACATATTCTATGGCGAATATACTACATATATTGGCACCAATTAAAAAAATGCCAAACCATGGAATGTTCATTGTTATCAGATACAATGCTGAAATAAGGGCGCCAAGAGGGGCACTAAAATAATAGGTATATGGATATACCTTTTGAAAGGATCCAGACAAAATACTATCAATCATCACATCATCATTGATAGCATAGGTTGGAACATATATGAACATAAATATCACCGCCATAAAGATAGTGATACATAATGGAATCAGAGTATTTTTTATTCGCATATTTCTCTCCTACCAGCCATAATAATCAGCCCTAGAAGTATTACTGGTGACATAAGCATATAGTCAAAATAATTAAAAGCGAACAATGCCCAAAACACCGATAAAACTATGTATGTCATAAACCAAAAAACAGATGCGTTACTGCCATCACTTAGTTTTTCTTTTGTAAAAAGCCACCTGAAGCCTACAGTCAATGCATTGATTGCGCAAATCATAATACCTACAACCATATATAGCACCGCAAGCCTGCTGTTTCCTCCTGCCATAGAGTAAATATTTATGGCCGAAGAGCTCTTACCCTGCCCAGATATATTCTCAAGGAATGTCACTGGCGTTAACAAATAGTCTGTCAGGTTACCAAGGAATCTATCAATTGTTTCCCTGGACCTAACCATCATACTTGCCTTTGCTATCTGCAAACCAAGTAAATCTGTTTTCCAATAAGAATAATTCTTAAGAAGTGGCTCCCCCATTTTTGTAACCACATGACTCCTGTCCATAAGAATATTGCCAAGATCCTCAAATGGAATTACTTCTTTGGCCTCCTCAGGCCAGAAATAGTGATCATGAACGAGTACTTCATATGAAAAGTTACTAACAAGACCTGTTCCGAGACTTGCTGGCATACGGCCGTAACATCCAGGAGTGATAAGAAGCAAATCGATGACAATAATAAAACAGATACCTGATAATAATCTTGCGAGATTTAAAAAAAGTTTCTTGTGATTAAGTGTAACTATATATACTATCCAAATTGCACCAATAATATAAGCGTATTTAATACTTAGAATGCCTGCCATAATATATGCTGAAACCATGAGAAATATATCAATTGTTTTCTTATCATCTTTAAGAAGATATCCACACCACACAAGAAAAAAGCTGAGTGCAAACGCCTCTGGAGTCATTAGAAATACGATATATATAACAACTGGAAATGAAATCGCAAATATCAAAATACGAATGTAATTTCGAAACCTAATTTTGCCAGCGCGGCAAGCAAAAAATAATATAGATAAGGAAATGGCAATTAACTGCACTACGGCAACTGCTACCCTACCAGCCACATCTGAAAATGCTCCTATTTTCAGATAAAAGAAACGCAAAAACAGGGGATATAGCACCCCTGAATATTCATCGAATTTCATTGCTTTGGCGGCATCAAGATATATTGAGCTCTCATAAATAAGCGGAAGTCTAAGTGATGACTTCGCTATCCATAATACGCAAAAAACAACCTGAATAGCTAGCAATAAACAATATACTATTAAAAAGAATCGGTCCGCCTTCTTCATAAATATATTTATCTATAAAACTCCAAAACCTTATCGATAATGTATTCATTCTGCTCTCTGGTAAGGCCATAATAAAGAGGAAGTCTTGTAAGTCTCTCGCTTTCTCTTGTCGTATAACGATCCTCTCCTCTAAATTCACCAAAACGCTTACCTGCTGGTGATGTATGCAGCGGAATATAATGAAATACTGACAATATTTCATTGGCCTTTAAATGATTAATAAGAGCTGTTCGCTCCTCCATATCTCTGGCCTTTATATAAAACATATGTGCATTGTGCTTACACTTTTCTGGAACAAACGGAAGCTCTATCTTGCCAGCATCGACAAGTGGCATAAGCCCTTCCTTGTACATATTCCATATATCTAGTCTTGCGTCATTAATTGCATCAGCCATCTCAAGCTGAGCATATAAATATGCTGCATTCATATCACTAGGAAGGTATGATGAACCATAATTAACCCAGGTATATTTATCAACCTGCCCGCGATAAAACTTGCTTCTATCTGTACCTTTTTCCCTAATAATCTCTGCGTCTTCAACATACTTCTCATCGCGTATAAGGAGTGCTCCACCTTCGCCCATACTATAGTTCTTGGTTTCATGAAAGCTATAGCATCCAAGATCGCCAATGGTACCAAGTGCCTGTCCCTTATATTCAGCCATTACACCCTGAGCTGCATCCTCAATAACAATAAGATTGTATTTTTTAGCTATTGCCATTATTGTATCCATCTCACAGGACACACCTGCGTAGTGTACTGGAACAATGGCTTTTGTCTTATCGGTAATAGCATTCTCGATAAGCTTTTCGTCAATATTCATAGTATCAGGTCGAATATACACAAATACTGGTTTTGCACCACGAAGGACAAAGGCATCGGCAGTTGATACAAATGTATACGCAGGCATAATAACTTCATCACCTGGCTGAATATCGGCAAGAAGGGCTGCCAGTTCTGTGGCATGAGTACATGAAGTTGTAAGAAGGCACTTATGTGTCTTTGTTCTGTTTTCAAACCACTCATTACATTTCTTGGTGTATCCACCGTCACCACATATCTTCTGATTATCTATGCAGTCCTTTATATATTTAAGTTCATTGCCTGTAAAAGGAGGCACATTAAAATTAATCATTATTTTTTCTCCAGGAATATTTTTCTAGTTATAAAATTGTACACCATTACAATGGCTGTAGCTGCAACCTTTGCACCAAGAACAGCTATTTGTTCTGGAATGAGGTCCTTAAGCATAGTCACGTTCATATAAATACCATCTACGCATACATACATAACTAATTCATTAATTCCGCATCCTATTGCACTAAGTACCACAAAAATAACAAATTCTTTTTTTCTATCAAGATTTTCCTTTCTTTCAAAAACAAACTTGAAAGATAAAATATAATTGGCAATTACTGATATTACAAATCCAAATAGGCCAGCTAGCAAATAGTGAACACCAAGTAATGTCAGTACTGTTACAATACCAAAATCAATGATAAAGCATATTATTCCAACTATTCCAAATTTAATTATCTGTTCTATAAGTTTTTTCATTACAATCCCTCCGACTGGCAATATTCATAAAGCTTTTCGGCATACGCCTTACGGCCCTCTTCATTCAAATGAATACCATCTAACGTGACTTCTCCTACATTATCTGCATCAACTATACCTGCATTGTATGCATCAAAAAAGTATATATTCTGTTCTTTAGAAATAAGCGCTGCTGCTGATGCATATTCGCCAAGATTATCATTCCCATAAACTGGGGACGCCAGTATTATCTTGCTGTCAGGGCACTTTTCCTTAATGAGTCCTATTGCATAATTCATGGCACTAGTATAAGAATTGAGATTACCAATAGCACCATCTACCGGCCAGTCACTGAAATAATCATTGAGTCCCTGCTCTATAATAATAATCTCCGCACCTGAAATATCTGTATTTTCTAAATCTCCTATTGTTTCATCAAAATAATTTAAATCGCCATTGGCAACTCTTGATGGAATAGCACTATACTGGATGGAATAATCATCACTAATTATTGCTTCCGCTATACCAACTAAAGACAAGCTATCCTGCACCACTTCGCTTCTTGGGTTGTCACAGCATACAGCTGCTGTAGTGCCACCAAGTCCAGCATTTAGCACACTCTTCCCGGACTTTTCTGAAAACAATGCTGGAATCGAGCTATCATCTCGAAAGTTTCCAAATATACTGTCCCCAAGAAATACCACCTGTACGCTCTCTTTTTCGTTCATGCCCTCTTTTAAAGCAAGATGTCTAACTGACATCACAATACATGTAATCGAAATAAGTAAACCCACAACTACTATTATTTTACTGAAACACTTTTTAATGCCACTCATTAATTCTTCTTAAAAATAAACAGCTTACTAAATACATAATTAAGTATTACAACTATCACACTGATAATCAGCTTGGCTATAATGTCACCAACCCCAAGCCATTCTACAAAGGCAAATAGTAACCCTTGCTCCACAACAAATGAAAATACTCTTGCTCCCACAAAAGCCATAAATTCCTTGAATACAGGGCCTAAACCTGTTGTAGTACTCTTAAACACAAAGGTTCTGTTGGTCCAATAAGCAAATGCAACTGCTACAACCCATGACAAAGCATTGCTTATGAGTGCCATAGCAGAATCTGTTCCTTCATAGAAGAATGGAAGATATATTCTGCTTATAACGACATAGGATAACCAGCTAACAATGGTTGTCAGTACTCCAAAAATAAGATAATCCCATACCTCTTTCTTGGCGTAATAAATTTTAAGGCATACATTAAACAGTGATTCTATACCAGAAAACAGAACACTTCTTAGAGCATCTACAAATATTCCAGCCGCAAAAATGATAAAAACAGTAACTATTAAATGAACTGGTCTAAAATATCCATATGACTTATCTACTCCAAGCCATTCTATCCATCGATGTGCAAAATGGATATGTTCATGAAGAAGATATACACCAAAGGTATATGGAGCAAGCTTTGTTATAAAGCGCACAAATATTACGTTTTTTGTTTTTATTTGCGCAAAAAGCATGAACAGATTTACAGATGCAAAAAATACAAATACAAAATTAAAATCTGTTACCTGCTGCCATAAGAACTCAAACCTTGAGGTTCTTGCTGTGAATATACCTGCAGCCAGTAAATAGCACCACGCAAGTAAGCTAAAGAGCACATACATAAAAAAGGCTCTCGACTTACCTTTATAAAGATTTTGGCCATGGAGTCTTATATAAGCAGCCACCATAAATAAGCAAATAAACCATAAAATGCCATTACCCCTGTCATCAAATATCAACTGATAAGGCATGATTGTCTTAACAAAACAAAATACAGACAGAAGGCACACAAGAACTATCTCAAACTGTTTTTTAGTAAGATTTTTAGCTGCAGCTGCTAGTATCGGAGCAATGCATAACAATATGAAATAAGCCGTTGCAAACCAGTAATGCCCCATCACAACAGGACAACATAGGAACAATAGCTCATAGGTATTCTTAAAGCTATCAAAAGGTATCATCCCCGTAGCCACAGAAAAAATAGCTATTCCAACGCTATAGAAAAATACCTGTCCCCAGGTACGAAACAATTTTGTAAATGTAAATCTTGAAGTGACCATATAATAGCCACTAATCAAAACATATACATTAACACAACTGACCGCAAAACACTCTACGAGCCAGAATAATAGATTAGCTAATGAGAAATCCCTGGAAGGATCCGCTAATAGGCCACCCTTTGATAGATAATGAAGGACTATAACCATCATCATTGCTACTACGCGTAAAATCTCAAGATTGGCATCTCTGTCTTTTTTATAAATAGATGATGCTGTAGTTCCTGCTGTTTTTGTAAAGGTCACTACGCCGTCTTTATCATCTTCCACAACCTCTTCATATGCTAATGTTCTAAACACCTTTAATGACGCTTCATTGTCATTTTTCACTCTGGCCACAAGTTTTTTGTTACCACAATTATCTTTTGCCCAAAGCTTTTCTAAGAGCATCAGCATCTCACTGCCAAGTCCATGACCTCTTTCATCTTTGGCTATAGAGTAACTAATCTCACCTGTTCCCTCTTCATCGCAGTCCACACGAACGACACCGAGTGGTTTAAAGAAATCCATCATAATATACATTCTGGATTTATCATCTTCCATCTTCTGGTCATACCACTTCTCGTGATTTTCCCATTTGATTGGTTCGGTATTAAATGAACATGCCCTGGTCTCTGGATCATTGGCCCAGTCAAATATTAATTTTTTATCTTCCGAAGTCGCCTTCCTAAGATAATGTTTCATTTTATTCTTATATACCCTTTATAATCTTATACTTCATTTCAGCTATAGCCCAGTCTTCCATGGTATCTATATCCTGTACATTGATTTCATCCTGATAAAATGGAAGCACGTTATTCATCATAATCTTCCGCTGTTCAAGGAAGCTTTTCACATTAATACAATAAAACTGACCACAATCATGATAATAAGGCTCGAGGTCCTGGCTTCTAGTCTGAGTATACTCAGGCCACTTGGCTTTTAGCTTACCATCCTCGACAATCATGCATCGCTGAGGTGGAAAAGAAAACTTTACTACTGGGAATACTGTATCAGCCTGCTTATCGATTAATATATTCATGGCCTCACTTATAGCATCAGCAGTAACAAAAGGAGCTGTTGGATACATACAACACATATAATCAAAATGCTTTCCACGCTTCTCATATTCCTCTATAACTTCAAGAAGAACATCGAGAGTTGTCGCATAATCATTGGATGTCTTTTCGCTTCTCATAAATGGAACTTTAGCTCCAGCCTTTGTGGAAATATCTACTATCTCCTGGTCATCAGTGGATACCATTACCTCCTGAAACATACCCGATTCTATGGCTGCATCAATCGAATATTCTATAATGGGCTTCCCAAGAAATGGCTTTATATTCTTTCTAGGTATTCTTTTTGAACCGCCTCTTGCAGTTATTATTGCTAAAGCATTCATAGTTATGCTTCCTTCTGATTTAGTTTATTTTTATTAAAAAATCTTATTCTTAATTACTTTTTATAATATGTTACGAGCTTTTCTACAGCAGCAATAACATCATCAACATCATTATCACTCAGTGAATAGTAAAGCGGAAGACTCATCATACTCTCGTAAAGCGCTTCTGCTTTTGGACATAATCCCTTTTTATAGCCAAGCTTTTCATAATATGGATGTCTGTATACTGGAATATAGTGAACATTGCAACATATATTTTCCCCTGCCATTGCATCGAAAAATTCTCTTCGACCAATTGTCAGCATATCGAGATCCAAACGAAGTATATATAAATGTCTTGTAGTATCAGACTCTGGAATTTCCTGCTGAACTATTACTCCTGGAATACTAGCAAATGCTTTATTATATCTATTAACTATTTCTTTTCTTCTTGCACTGAACATATCAAGCTTATCCATCTGACTTGAAATAAGTGCTGCCTGTATGTCGGTCATACGATAATTCATACCAAGGCCTACCTGCTCGTAATACCAGCCACCCTCTGATTCTCTTTCCATAAGCGATGTATCTCGTGTGATACCATGGCTTCTGTAAAGATTTATACGCTTCGCAAGCTCATCATCATTGGTAAGTACCGCACCACCTTCGCCACCTGTAATTGTCTTAACTGGGTGAAATGAAAATGTTGTAATATCTGCAATAGAGCCCACCTTCTTACCATCATAGCTAGTACCAAGAGAGTGTGCACCATCTTCAATAAGATATATTCCTCTTTCCCTACATATCTCAAGAAGCTCACGTAGCTTAACTGCCTGACCTGTAAAATCTACTGCAACAACAGCTTTTGTTTTGTCTGTTATTTTTTCCAGAACACTGACTGGATCAATATTATAAGTAGCCTCATCTATATCGGCAAATACTGGCTCCGCACCGCAATATAATGCACAATTGGCTGAAGCAGCAAATGTAATAGGAGTTGTAATAACCTGATCTCCTGGTCCTATTCCAAGAGCCTGACAGGCTATGTGAAGAGCAGCTGTACCATTACTTACAACCGATGCATATTTAGCACCTGTGTATTCACAAAGCTTTTTCTCAAGCTCGGTTATCTTAGGTCCACATGTCAAATAATCACTTTTTAAAACATCAACAACTGCCTGTACATCATTGTCATCAATGAACTGATGTCCATAATATAATTTACTCGCTCTAACTGGAGAACCTCCAAGTATGGCTGGTTTATTGTCCTGCATAGTTATCACTTACCTTTCGTACTAATACTAAATACTAGCTGCTCAATTTCATAAGATATTCTCCGAGGCGCCATGCACCTCTTCCATCTAAGGTCTTTTTCTGAGCTTCTCTCATATCTTGACGTAGCTTCTTATTATTAATTAATTCAATAAGCTGCATTAATAATGCACTATATGAAAATTTATCGCGTACATCGCCTGCATCAATAACAAGTCCATTTTTTGCAAAGCCATCAACATTATATTTTTGATTGTCGGCAATCCTAAATGCTATGCATGGAATCTGGCAGGCTGCTGCCTCGTATAATGTGGTACCACCTGCCGAAACAAGGATATCACTGGAAAGCATATATGGCTTAAGTGTTGGCACTGACTTTAGCATATGAATATTTTTACAATCCTTGTACTTAGCTTCCAGCTCATCATAATCGCCGTTGAATACGCCACAAATGAATTTAAAATTAATACTTTTAAGAAGTTCGCAGTCTTCAATGACACTTGCCATAGATTTTATGAAATGATATTCGTCGCTACCACCAGTAACTACCAGTATATCCTTCACATCAGATAGTTCTTTAATATCAGGGCAGGTATACTCTGGCCTAAGTGGCGCATAGCCACAGCCTAGGAGCTTATCACTAGCAGGATATTCTTTTTCATAATCAAATAAATCATAATAGACCGCGTAATTTATGATAGCATGAACAGGCCACACCCTCTCATGCAAATCATCAATATAAGCGGTCTTCGTTTTATTGTTAATAGCCGACATATACTTTTCAGTTACAAAATAGCTATCAACCAATATGCATTTTATATTGTTTTCTTCTATAAGACCTAGAATAACAGGAATCTCCCCATCAAAATCATCCCAGGTTCTATTTAAACATATACACTGAAAGCCAGCTTCCTTAGGCATCCTCATAGAGCCTTCCTCAGCAACAATAAAAATAACCTCACCACCCATAGCCTTTATCTCACTGGCTATAGCGATACATCTGGTCATATGACCAGTGGCAGTAGTTTTATTAGCTTCAGTACGTATATATACAGTCATTTATTTTATATGCTCCCATGATAATGGAGTTCCAAATAATATGTCACATTTTGCAGTCTTTCCAAGTATCTCTTCATAATACTTTGGTGGAAGGCCAAAGCCTGGTCTGACCACTCGTATATTCTCACTTGTAAATGTATCACCAGCCTTAATATTGGATGATACAAAAATAGACTTACGAATATTACGGCTATCACTTTCTTCCTGGCTAAGCTCATAGCTAATCTTTCCCATAGCACGTTCACAATCTCTTATAGCCTTAACCATTGCTGCAAACTCAACAGGCTCCATAGAAAATGATGAATCTGGATTTTCAATGTCTCTTCCAAGGCAAAAATGCTTTTCAATAATGCTTGCGCCAAGAGCCACTGCTGTCACCGCTGCTGTATGTCCCATCGAATGATCCGACAAACCAACTGGTACATCAAACCTCTTCTTCATGTCCTGTATGGTCCATAGATTCATGTTCTCAGGTATAGCTGGATACACGCTACAGCATTTTAGTAATGCCAGGTTGTTATTCCCTGTGGACTTAACGGCCTCTACAGCATCTTCGATTTCCTCTAAGGTTGCCATACCAACAGACATAATGATAGGCTTACCTGTTTTAGCAACCTCCTTGATAAGTGGAATATCAACTGCTTCAAATGAAGCTATCTTGTAAAATTCCATACCTATATCTTCAAGAAAATCAACCGCTGATTTATCAAAAGGAGTCGAGAAAAAATCTATCCCTATCTTATCAGCCTCTTCCTTAAGAGCTTTCTGCCACTCCCATGGAGTATAGGCTTCATTATACAAATCATGAAGATTAGCACCCTCCCAGGTACCATTTTCGAGCGTGAAATATTTATTATGACAGTCAAGAGTAATAGTATCTGCTGTATATGTCTGTATCTTGACGCAATCAGCTCCAGCTTCTTTGGCAGCATGTATTATTTCTACTGCTCTTTCAAAGTCACCAGCGTGGTTGGCTGACATTTCAGCAATAATATAAGCTGGCTGTCCATCACCAATAATTCTATTTTTCTTAAGCTGCATTGTTGGCATAATTAATGCTCCAAATCTATCTCTTTTAATCTTTCCTTGATCTCATCAACTGTAAGCCAAACAGTATTGTTTCCTGAACTGTATGAGAAGCCTTCTGGAACCTTCTTACCTGTTGGCACTGGCATCTTATCCTGGCTCCATACCATCTGAGGATATACAATATAATGATTCTCATACTCGTATGTTGTCATTGAATCCTCAACTGTAACCATAATCTCATGAAGCTTCTCACCCTCACGGATACCAACCTCTGGCATTTCGCATCCAGGCATCATAGCCTGTGCAAGATCAGTAATCTTGAATGATGGAATCTTTGAAATAAATGTCTCACCACCCTTAGACTCCTCAAGAGCCTTGATAACAAGCTTAACACCCTCTGTAAGGCTGATCCAGAAACGAGTCATACGATAATCTGTAATTGGAAGTTCCTTACCACCATTATCAATAATATTCTTAAAGAAAGGAATTACAGATCCTCTTGAACCTGCAACATTACCATATCTAACAATTGAGAAGCATAAATCATCTGCTCCTGCGTATGCATTTGCTGCTATGAAAAGCTTGTCAGATACAAGCTTGGTACCACCATAAAGGTTAACTGGATTAACAGCTTTATCTGTAGAAAGTGCTACAACCTTCTTAACCTCTGAATCGAGGGCTGCTTCAATAATATTCATTGCACCATGAATATTAGTTTTTATTGCCTCATTAGGGTTGTACTCACATGCAGGAACCTGCTTAAGTGCTGCTGCATGAATAACATAATCAACACCATTGAAGGCTCTCTTTAATCTATCTAGGTCTCTTACATCACCTATAAAAAAGCGAAGCTTATCCTTATATTCCTTGAATTCGTTCTGCATAATAAACTGCTTATACTCATCACGAGAATAGATAATGATTTTCTTAGGATCATAGTTCTGAAGTACATATTTAGTAAAACATTTACCAAATGAGCCTGTACCACCTGTAATAAGAATTGTTTTATTGTTTAACATATTATTTATCCTTTCCTCGGAACATAATTTTCAAATACACATTTGGATTAATTATACCACAAAATCCACGCTCTAATCAAATTACCGAAGTAATGAAGCCCCTTCATCACCAAGATAGCCTGTACCAAAAATATAAATAATAAAATCCGGCTTTTTATCCCTTATATATTCTATGCTGTTCATATCCCCTATATACCTTAAATCAAGTATATCGAGCTCGTGGCACTGAGTGGCTAAAAAAGCCGAAACTGGCACTGCCAGTGAATCACGAACAACCACTATTCTTGGCCCATCGGGGCGCGAGTTGTTAGTGACCTCTATAAGCTCGTAGTCTTCATCAAAATACGTATAATAAGCATAATAATCATAGCTATACTCTTTGAGATATTCCCTATGAACAATACAGTCCTCAAAGCTACCACTTACATCAATATTCTTTGATGGAACCTTCAGACTATAATCCATATCGATACCTGGAATATATAACTCATAGCCATCAAGTCCTGTATAAAGCGGTCCTGCCATACGTCCATGGGACCCAAGAAAAATATCCGCGTAGCGCTCTTTTGTAAAAGCAGTATCACTACGAAGTCTCTCATCGATATGAAGGTCTTTCGCCTCGAGCCTGTCGCATATCTCATTATATGCAATAAATGCTGCATCATTACGCCAGTGATGATCCGAATAATAAAAATATTCAAACCAGT
The DNA here is from genome assembly GCA_045600085.1 of Lachnospiraceae bacterium. Taxonomy (GTDB): domain Bacteria; phylum Bacillota; class Clostridia; order Lachnospirales; family Lachnospiraceae; genus NK4A136. The sequence goes on along the minus strand of JAZRXF010000084.1, from coordinate 8,935 downwards.
CCTTATCACTCTCTTCTAGTACCTTCTTCATATCAATATAATCGATATCTCTGTCTGAAAGTCCTGATATCATGGCATCGTATTTATCAAGTGAGTGATCCAAAACTCCCTGATTATAATAGGTTCTATCAAGCTGTTTAACTGGACACTGAACATATAAAAAATCTGCTCCAATACTCTTCGCTAAATCGCTTGCTTCATCCACGCTTCCAAGCATAGGAGATACATCATCATCTATCTCTGGCATATAGGAATAACCATTGGCAAGCCTTGCCACATCGCCATATGTGGTTGCACCATAAACCTGCTCCTTTCCAAGCAGTCTCTGAATACCTCCCCATATTGTAACAGACTGATTCTCGGCCAAAGTTATCTTTGTGAGACCTTTGGCTCCTCCGCCAATACCAAGAGCATATTCATAGAGATTGATTGTGGTAAATATCACAATAACTGCTATAAAAAAGATATAAAGGCCATTATATGAAATTATATTTTCAGTATTATTTTTTTCCATAGTTAAAAGTTAAAATATATAAACGGGCTATAAACCTGCTTCAGAATATATATAATAGTTGTCACAAAAAGAAGCCCTAGCAAAAGCTGATATATAACTGTATTCTTCGCAAGCTTCTTACCAATAGGTGTCGCAAAAATAATGGCGGCAGCAAAAAACATCCGGTTATTTCGGATATAAAAGGCTGATACACTATCAGCTAGTCCTGCACTTCCAATTCCAATTAATATCTTAAGATGACTTATTGCACTTGACATACAGCTGGCTCTAAATAAAACACCAAAGCCGATGGTCGCAACTAAAAAAGCATAGATATTTCCAACAAACCGTGGCAGCTTCCACTTCTTATCCATACCAGTGACACGCTCTAAAAGCTGAAAACCAAAGTTAAACATTCCCCAGAAAATAAATGTCCATGCTGCTCCATGCCAAAGTCCAGTAAGCAGCCATACAACAAACATATTTATAAGTGTTCGTATTTTACCTTTTCTATTTCCACCAAGAGGAATATAAATATAATCTCTAAACCATGATGTCAGCGAGATATGCCAGCGTCTCCAGAAATCTGTAACAGAAACAGCTGTTAATGGATAGTCAAAGTTTTCCAAGAAGTCAAAGCCAAACATTTTGCCTAGTCCAATTGCCATATCTGAATATGAAGAAAAATCAAAGAATATTTGGAACAAATAGCTTACAGCTGCCACCCATCCCATTAAAACCGAAACTGGTTGATTCATATCGATGCGATACATGATTCGATCAACAAATATAGCCATCGTGTCCGCAATAAGAACCTTCTTGCCAAGTCCAGTTATAAATCGTGCTATGCCCTGACTAAATCTTGCCTTAGTTTCACTTCGATTCTTTATCTGCTCTGCTATTGTTTCGTATCTGACTATTGGGCCTGCAATTAGCTGTGGAAATAATGCAATATATAGTCCCACGTAAAATGGATTCCTCTGAACCTCTGCCTTTCCTCTATACACATCGATTACATATGACAATGCCTGAAAAGTAAAAAATGATATTCCGATTGGCAGGGCAAGATTTAAAAAAGGTATATTAATTTTAAGGACAGAATTAATAATTCCTGCTGTAAAATCAAAATACTTAAATACAAAAAAGACTCCAATGTTGACTAACACGCAGGCTACAAGAGATATTTTCATTAAAACCTTTTTATCTCGAAAGCTTTCTATAAAAAGGCCAACCAGCCAATTGAACAGAATTGAAAAAAGAAGGAGTAGCGTAAGCCACCCTTCTCCATATCCGTAGAAAATAAGACTACCGATGAATAATATTATATTTTTAGAAAGCATTCTGTGCTCTTTTGGCACCAGCTGACATACTCCAAAATATAGAAGGAGTATGACTGGTAGAAAGCAAAACAGAAATACCACACTAGGAAATAGCATAAATATTTATCTATTATATCTTTCTTTATTATCTTTCTTTTGTTATCTTTCTTTTATTATCTTACCTTCGTTAACTCTGTATACCTCATCACATTTTTCTATGGTCTGAAGTCTATGAGCGACAATAATTAATGTCTTAAGACCATGTAGTCTGTTAATTGATTCCATGATTGCAGACTCTGTATCATTATCAAGAGCTGAGGTTGCTTCATCAAGAATAAGCACTTCAGGATTGCCATAAAGAGCTCTTGCAATACCAACTCTTTGACGCTGTCCACCTGATATTCTGATACCTCTCTCTCCGATGGATGTATCAAGACCTTCTGGAAGTGAATTGATAAATTCATCGAGCTGAGCTTCCTTAATAACTTCCCATAATCTTTCCTCATCAATTTCATCACTAGGAATTCCAAAGCATATATTATTACGAAGAGTATCATCTAGCATAAAAATGGTCTGCGGAATATAACCCACATTCTTAAGCCACTTACGATAATTATTGCTATCAAGAATATCCACACCGTCAGCTGTAATTTTACCATCATTAATTGTAAGTAATCCAAGAAGTAGATCAACAATAGTAGACTTACCTGATCCAGATGTACCTACAATACCAATACTCTTTCCTACTGGAATAGTAAGATCGGCCTTATCAAATATCCATTTATCCGTATTAGGATACTTGTAGCATATATTCTTAAGTTCAATGCATTTCTTAACATCAAGCTTTTCAATGGCTGGCTCAAACTCCTCGATACCAAGATTCTTGGCATCTATCTCAGCTTTAAGACTATCTGCAACTGCAAGAAAAGCCGGCTGATAGTAGGCAATGTTATTGAGCTGATTGTTAATTCTATTAGCACATGGCATAAGACGAACAACGGCCATACCAAAAGCTGCTATAGTACTCATCATTCCTACCGCACTCTGTCCGGAAAGAACGATAAATAACAAATAAAGAATCATACCTATTACGCAGACTGTCTCAATAAAAAGTCTTGGTACATTACTAAGAAGTGTGAATGTTCTAACTGCACCTACATAGCCTCGTCCACACTTTTCATATTCATTAATAAAATATTTCTCACTGTTGCCAATTTTTACTTCTTTTATACCTGCAACAATCTGGCTTATCCATTTAAATAAATCGCTATAATGCTCTCTGTTTTCTTCGCCTGTTTTCTTAAGTATTGGCTCAAGAAGAAGCTTGATTATAAGAAGAGTAAGAACCAGCAGGATAGATATCATTATTGTTAGCTTTGGATCGGCAATTATAAGTACTGCTGCCAAGAAAACAAATACGATGACCTCGGATGCAATTGTAAGAAGTGACATTACAAGGGCATACATATTATTAACATCAGATGTAATATTACGCTGGATATTGGCTGTATCAGCATAAAGATAATATTCATAGCTACGATTCATATATCGCTTCATTACCTTCATAGATGTATTGAACTGATTGGTATAAATAAAACGATAAAGCGCTCTCTGCTGAATAAATAAAAATATATTTTTAAGTGCAAAGGCAACAACCATAGAAAGCATGATTATAACAGTAAAACTTCTAGTACTTTGACAGCCTAGCATATCATAAATCAGTCTTACAAATTTGTTCTTTTCTATGGCGTTTTGATCCATTACCACCGTAACTACTGGTATTACAATGGAAATACTTGCAGTTTCTAAAACCGCACTGATTAGCATCATAACAACAAGGCCAACCATGTTACCTTTCTGCTTTTTATCTAATATTTCATTTAATTTCTTAACAAGCTGTAGCATATCTTCCCCTTGTTTTATATATTATCATTGTGTCTGTGAATCTTTGGATTCTCATATTTATCCATGAAATCCTCGGCTAACCTAAGCTTCTCATCGGCAAATGTTATTGCATCGAGCTCTGTGAATATTGATATGACTGTATCAAAATGAACTCCATCCATGAGATTAAGAATTTCCATGGGTACTCTTGCACCAAACTGCGGAATATCAGGATAAAGTGTCTTGTAGTCAAGCTTATCACGTGGATGAGGTTTAATAAACACCTTGGTTCCATTACCATATTCTGCAAGTAAATCGTCCATCATATGTTTTCTTATCTCGAGATCACAAACTGGATCTGACAAAATCAGTACGCTTTTTAGCCCCTTTTCTTCCCTTGCTTTTCTCGCCTCGTTAACTGCCTTTTCTATTTCTTCCTTGTTATCCATGAAGGCGCGAAGAAGAATATCCTTGTCACTGGCAGTCAATCTGTCAAATAGAGGCTTTCTAGGAACTTCAATATAAAAATCTCTGTCATATTTTAGTACAGACTTATCATTGATCTCCATATCAAGACAGTATTTACTATGTCCATTTTCAATGAATATCAGATTCATCTTGGCCATCTTATTTTTGAAGTTAAAGTGACCTATATTACTTACCCTGGCGTTGTCGCAGGTTTTAAGAGTATCAAGACCATCCTCAACAGCATGATAGTATATATGATTCATATTAAGATAAAGACCTATTGGATCCGAATCACAGTATACATATATTTCCTTGTACTCCCTGAAGTCGACTGGCACAAATGGTGCCTCGAGCTTTGCAAATTTCCTTGAAAAGGCAATACGATAAAACATATTGATGACAATATTGCCTCTATCCTTCTTGTACTTATCAAGTTCCTTAAAGTACCAGAATGGCTTTTCATCAAACCTGACCACATCCTCAAAAAAGCCTGTTGCCTTCACCTTATCTATAAGCGAAGTAAGGTCTGTACTTAAGTTACTAAGCACAAGAGTGGCTCCTCCCTGCTTTTCAGGTGGCAATGCCATTTCTTTAAGGAATGTTATATATGCATGATAAAACGTATGACATACGTATATTCGTTCTTTTCTCATGTTATACATTAACCTTCGATATTACTAATTTATTATATTAGCTATTTATTAAATTTCCTGTTTAACCTAGCCTTAATCCGATAAAAGCTAAATGGTCTTTTGGCCTTTACTATTCCAAGCATCGCTGCAGCCTTTTCCCTATCAGGAAAAGTCCCATGCTTACGATAATAATCATACAAAAGAATAACCCCTGTATCTTTTTCTGCTGGCATGTGCCAAACACATACAGGATTGCTTACTGTATTAGTCGCAACAAGATAAAAGCTGCTATCAGTCCAGTATCTAAAGATATATGCTCCAGCAGTAATAATTGGTGCCTTCTTAGAATATAATGCAGCTGCCATTGATAATATTACTTCATCACCAGAATTTTTAGGTATATTAAAATTCGATGCTTTAACATCGTCGTAAATATTACGACAGTATTCCATAAGCTGCGCCAGTGATTCTTTATTAGCACATATAAACTCACCGCCATAATGAACCATATTATCTTTACCTTCAGGATATAAGCTATTATATGCCTCCTTGATAATCATGCGGTCCCGATGATTATAAGTGTGATTAACTGGGTATAACATAAGTCCATGACCAGCTTCATCCCATAAATCTCCGAAACTATCCATGGCGATTGTATCTGTATCTATTAACAAGAGCTTATCAAAGCCACCTTCTTTTATGAAGAAGTCTAAAACGCATAGCTTATAAAACGCCAGCGCCCATGGAAAATCCTTTGGTATGAGGAAGCTGTCAAATGGAATAATTCGAATAATCACGCCAGCCTTCTCAAGCATACTTTTATATGGTTCAACTGGTTCACTGGTAGTAGCAAGACAAACACAATCCTCTTTGTTTCGAAGCTTGCACGATACAAGTGATACCACCATATTTTTCATATATGTACGAAGCTTTGCATCATCACTTCGATTGTTAAGCTGCATTGAACTGCCATAATCTTCTTTGAAAGCAAATGCATTTAATATAAGATTCATTTATTAATAACTCCTAACCTAGAATCAATATTCCCATTAATACTCTAAAATCACATACGTGTATACTCATATCCAAGACTTGGTGGCAGATTTGGTGCAGCGCAAACCGGGCCTCCATCATCGCAAACAATAAGCTCGCCGTCACCCATATGAGACTTTATGAAATCCATTAATCGTTCTGCTGCCACATCGGCATTCCATACATCACGAATGGTTTCGTATGCTTTAATCCCCATCTCACGTCTTAAATCATCATTGTGAATGAGAACCTGCACAAGATTGATTAATTCATCAATATCTCCGTCACGATAAACCATACCATTTTCCCCATGATGAATAAGATAAGGAACGGCTCCTATTCCACTTCCCGCAACAACTGCGCAGCCTGAATTCATGGCTTCATTTAATACAGCTCCCCAGCCTTCCTTAAAATCACTGGTGAATATATATATATCCGATGATAACATGACCTCTCTAACCTTGGCCGGTTCCATAAACGGTTCAAAGCTTATCCTGTCCATAACATCAAGCTCTCGTGCCAGCTCCTCGATTCTATTATGCTCAGGGCCGTCACCTATAATAATCATCTCAAAATCATAGGCTTTTCGCCAAAGGGCACTTGCAAGAATAACAGCATTTTCTGTGTGCTTCCAGTCAATCTGTCTGCCACACCACATAATCTTAAGCTTATCACCCCTAGACTTTAAATGCTTACCATTAAATAACTGCTGCTCACTATACTCGATAAACTCAGGAAAATACCCCCAGGTAAGCATCCTGTTTTTGTAAGCATGTATAAGTGAAAAGTCTGAAGCAACATAGGCCCCCGAACACAGCAGATACACATTCTCCTTAAATCTTACATGATCATGATATTTCTTAATTAGACCCCTTGGCGATATGAATTTCCACTGTCCGTCCTTGTATATACGTTCACTGTATCTAAGTACAAAACGTCCTGCCTTTAACCTTGGCATAATAAAACTCTCATCATCAGTTCCGCCAAATATAACGACATCACTTTCCATGATTAGTTTCTTGCACCCTTCAGGATCCTTACTATATTCTCGAAAAAAAGGATAGTCCACTGCACTGAAATTCCATCCCATATTCTTTCGCTCAGCTTCCATCTCTTCTGTCTGGATGAAATAGTATTCTACGCCATCCATATGAGACATCGCCTTACTAAAAGGAATCTGATGATGATTCAGATAGTTAGACACAAAAGATATAACCACTGTTAATCTCCTTTAATCATCTCCTCGCGATATTTCCTGGTACATACCAAGCATCGCATTATAATTGTCTTCTCTACTATGATTCTGATGTCCTCTTACCATACCTTTCTTACCAAGGCTTGAAGCAAAATCAGGATTACCAAGCACTGTGTCAATTAGTTCTGCTAATTCTGAGACATTGTCCCACTCATACATCAGCACTTCATTCGCGCTTGCCATCGAAGGTATTCCGCCCACTCTTGCAGCGATACAAGGCACACCTAGAAGCATGGCCTCTCCTAGAGAATTAGGGGAATTTTCAAGCCTTGATGGAACAAGGAATAATGATGACTCCAAAAATAATTTTTTCATGTCATCAGCATTTTTTTGCCCTACAAAAAACACATTTTCTTCCAAATCAAATATCTTCATGAGCTCACGAAGATATTTTCCATAGCTTGATATTTTTATCTTTTCTTTAAGTGAGGCAAATCTTGTAACATTATCGCCCGACACATATAACTTGATGTCCGGGTATTTACTTTTAAGCTTTCCCACAGCCTCGATTGCAAAGTGCACACCTTTAAGAGGATAGTTGCCCTGCGATACAAATATGCTATGAGCCTTTGCGCCCTCACTAGTCCACTCACCTTCATAAAACTGGGAACGAAGAGTTTCCCCTAGCTTAAAATAATGTATTTTATCATTCACAGATAAAGCATAATCTCTATCAAAATCTGTACGTCCACAAACATTTTGAGCTAATGCTAAAACCTCTTTTTCAAAGTTTGCCCTGCTCATATATTTGGCTTTCTGCTCGCTTATACTGTCGGTCCTAAGTCTGTCCCTAAATGTTTTTCTATTAATCACATATTCTGGGAGGCCTGCATAATATGCGTCTGCATAAAGTTCCATTATACCCTGCAAATGGATTACAGCCTTACTTGCAAGTGTTTCGCATTTTAACAGTGCCAAAGTATGAGGATATTCTGTTCCAAAACAGTGAATCACGTCTGGAGCATATTTATCACATATCTCTCGCAGCTGCTTTTCCAGGCTCTCATCATAATTCTCGGGATGAGCACTATCTGATACAAAACCATAATAACTCATTCCATCTGCCTTACCCTCTATACTCTCCGCAAAGGGAAAAGCAAATGCTAGCTCCATATCATCATGGCTTCTCACCACCGAAGCCATACCTGCTATCCATCCTTCTTTATTGGTTCCTCCTATTCCGAGGCTTTTGGCAACGAATAGAGGCATAATATTGCATAGCCATAGACATTTAATCTTATTTGCCATATATCTTTCCCTTTATCCCCTGATATATACGTCCTAGTACTGGACTTTCAGCTATAAGTCTTCGAAGAGGCTGAAGCGTAATGATCATAATAGCATCAAAAATAATAGACTTACTTCCCTGATACTTTCGAACTATAAACTTATGCTCTCTTGCTGAAACCTTCATATTTTCTTTGGTCTCCGAATAGCCGCCGCCCTCATAGATACAAATTGGTAGCGCCACATGAGATGTTTTGGCGTGAGCTTTATATACTGACCATAAAAAATGTTCATAATCACTTCGTACCTTGAAGCTGGTATCATAGCTTCTTTCTACAAAAAGTCTTTTATTATAAAAACAAACCTGATGACATGGCACATTACGATAAAGGCCAAAATCAGTGAGCCTTTCTGGATAAGGTATTATAACGTCCTGACCATTTCTACTCATATCTCCGTACACGATATCACTACTATGACCAGCCAGATGCTTGGCTACCACTGCAAGAACCTTGTTACTTGCAAATAAATCACCTGTATTCATGAATATATAATATTCACCACGGCACTCTTTTACTGCCTGATTCATGGCGTCATATATAGAAGCGTCCTTCTTATTAACAAC
>JAZRXF010000083.1:0-3669 GCA_045600085.1 Lachnospiraceae bacterium | reverse complement strand
ATTATTTTAAGAATATTCTTTCAATCAATGATATACAGAATCTACTTGGACCATTAACAGACAGGTTTTTTGGGACTGAAGGCTTTTCTGTTAAGGATGTGTATGACGAAGTAATTGATATCAATGAGGAGCTTATTAGCTCTCTTAAGGAAGATATCAAGGCTAAATATAATAAGTCTACAGAATCCTTTAAAGAAAGTTCCGATGAAGATAAAGAATTTCTTCAATTGTTTTCGTTTATCACAATGTTAGCTATGGATGTTTATGTTAAGAAGCTTATGATAGAGAAAATGATTGATCAATATACAGAGAAGCATATTGATGAAGAAAAGCCTAATAAGAAGTAGACGGCATTAGTTACAAAATTAGTAGATAAAAATAGTGTAAATTATGAAAAATCTTATTGACATATATCAAAAGATTTCATAATATATATGAGTGTGTTTATGGGTTCGTCCGTGTCTGGACTTGTAAACGCGAAGCAATGTATTTGACTTAATCGAATGGAGGTGCGAGTCTTGGCTAATATTAAATCTGCAAAGAAGAGAATCCTTGTTAGTGAGACCAGAGCTGAAAGAAATAAGGCAATTAGATCAGGCGTAAAGACAGCTGTTAAGAAAGTATACGCAGCAATCGACGCTAATGATAAGGAAGCAGCTGCTGCAGCATTAGTTAATGCTACAAGCAAGATTGATAAGGCTACTATGAAGGGCGTTTATCATAAGAATTATGCTTCTAGAAAGATCTCTCGTCTTAATCTTGCAGTAAACAAGATGGCTTAATCTACTAGAATATATATTTATGATTTTAAAGACCAAGTACCGTCATACTTGGTCTTTCTTAATATTTGGAGTTTTTTAATGGATCAGAGTAAGATAAGAAATTTTTGTATAGTTGCACATATTGATCATGGTAAGTCTACACTTGCGGACCGTATTATCGAGAAGACAGGACTTCTCACGCAGCGCGAAATGCAGGAGCAGGTTCTTGACAATATGGATCTTGAGCGTGAACGAGGAATAACAATCAAGGCACAGACTGTACGAACTATATACAAGGCAAAAGATGGCGAGGAGTATGTATTCAATCTTATTGATACTCCTGGGCATGTCGATTTTAATTATGAAGTATCAAGAGCATTGGCTGCCTGCGATGGAGCAATACTAGTTGTTGATGCTGCGCAGGGTATAGAAGCTCAGACTCTTGCCAATGTATATTTGGCACTTGACCATGATCTGGAGGTTTTTCCAGTTATTAATAAAATAGACCTTCCATCGGCTGAACCCGAAAGAGTTGTTGAAGAAATAGAAGATGTTATTGGAATTGAAGCCGAGGGTTGCCCTCTGATATCAGCCAAGAATGGTATAGGTATTGAGGATGTACTTGAGGCTGTTGTCAATAAAATACCGGCCCCTATAGGTGATGCTAGTAAACCTCTTAAAGCACTTATTTTTGATTCATTATATGATTCATACAAGGGTGTAATTGTTTTCGTAAGACTTTTTGATGGCACAGTTCGTAAGGGAAGCCAGGTCAAGATGATGGCTACAGGAGCTATATGTGATGTCGTTGAAGTTGGAACATTTGGTGCAGGCCAGTTTATACCTTGTGAAGAGTTGTCAGCTGGTATGGTTGGATACATCACAGCATCAATCAAGAATGTCAAGGATACAGCAGTAGGTGATACTGTTACAGATAATAATAATCCGTGTGATCAGGCACTGCCTGGCTATAAGAAGGTATTGTCTATGGTTTACTGTGGACTGTATCCAGCAGATGGTGCAAAGTATCCTGATCTTCGAGATGCTCTCGAGAAGCTTCAGCTCAATGATGCATCACTTTATTATGAACCAGAAACATCACTTGCGTTAGGCTTTGGATTTAGATGTGGTTTCCTGGGACTGCTTCATCTTGAGGTAATACAGGAACGACTTGAGAGGGAATATAACCTTGACCTTGTAACAACAGCTCCTGGTGTAATTTATAAGGTATACAAGACCGACGGTACGATGATAGAGCTTACAAATCCATCAAATCTTCCTGATCCATCAGAAATTGATCATATGGAAGAGCCTATCGTTAAGGCTGAGATTATGGTTACCAAGGAATATATAGGTTCTATAATGGAGCTTTGTCAGGAAAGACGTGGACGATATCTTTCTATGGAATATATAGAAGCTAATCGTGCGTTATTAAAATATGAGCTTCCGCTTAATGAGATAATTTATGATTTCTTTGATGCCCTTAAATCAAAGAGTAAGGGATACGCTTCATTCGATTATGATATGAAGGGCTATGAGAAGTCTAGTCTTGTAAAGCTTGATATTCTTATTAATCATGAGGAAGTTGATGCGCTGTCATTTATTGTTCATAGTGAAAGTGCTTATGAGCGTGGTAGAAGAATGTGTGAGAGACTTAAGGAAGAGATACCAAGACATTTATTTGAAATACCAATTCAGGCAGCGATAGGTGGCAAGGTTATAGCCCGTGAAACAGTTAAAGCTATGCGTAAGGATGTACTTGCGAAGTGTTATGGTGGTGATATTTCGCGTAAGAAGAAGCTTCTTGAAAAACAGAAGGAAGGTAAGAAACGTATGCGTCAGGTAGGCAATGTTGAAATACCACAGCAGGCGTTTATGAGTGTCCTTAAGCTTGATGAGGATAAGTAATAATTAAATTAGTTGTGAAAGTTTAGAGGGATGTTGTATGGAAGATAAAGAAATAGAAATATATATACACATCCCTTTTTGCGTGAAAAAATGTGATTATTGTGATTTCCTATCGTTTGCTAGTGATGATGATACTAAGCTGGCATATGTTAAGGCACTTATTAAAGAAATAGAGCAGGAAGCAGCAAAATATACTGATAGGTCAGTTTGCTCAGTGTTTATAGGTGGTGGAACGCCATCGGCACTTCCTATTGGATGTATAGAAGATATACTAAAGTCTTTAAGAAAACATTATGATATATTGGATGACGCAGAGATTACAATAGAGTGCAATCCAGGGACAATAACAAAGGATAAACTTGAAGAGTATAAGGCCAGTGGTATTAACAGGCTTAGTATTGGGCTGCAATCAACTGATGATAGAGAGCTTAGGTTGCTTGGAAGAATTCATGATTATCGGACATTTGTAGATAATTATAATCTGGCTAGAGAAGTTGGCTTTAGCAATATAAACATTGATTTAATAAGTGGACTTCCTGGCCAAACAGTAGATGAATTTATGCATACTTTAAATAGGGTGATTAGTTTAAGGCCAGAGCATATTTCGAGCTATAGCTTGATTATAGAAGAAGGGACGCTATTTTTTGATAAATATGGTGAAGGAAAGTCATTGGAGGATGATCTTCCAACAGAAGAAGCTGATAGAGACATTTATCATAAAACTAGAGAGACGTTAGAGTTATCAGGCTATCATCAATATGAAATATCAAATTACTCACTTCCAGGATATGAGTGTAAGCATAATATTGGCTATTGGACTAGGCGAGAGTATATTGGATTTGGACTGGGCGCAGCTTCATTATATGACAATTTTCGATGGTGCAATACAAGGGATATGAAACAATATAATGGGACTTGTGCTAGTGATAATGATATTGAATTTAATGAAGCGGTATGCGTCAGAGATAGTATAGAAAAACTGGATTTGTATGCACAAATG
>JAZRXF010000082.1:0-7847 GCA_045600085.1 Lachnospiraceae bacterium | reverse complement strand
ATTATGATGATTATGATGAGGAAACAGTAGAACAGCCTAGAAAGTTTGCAAAGAATAATAGAGATTCAGATGAAAATAAGGCAGTTAGATTTTCTAAAGCAGTTGCTATAGGTGGAAAGAAGAAGGCATCTCCTTCTTACGAGATTCATTTATGCAAGCCAACTAATATGGACGAAGCAAGAGATATCACAGATGCTCTTCTTCAGAATATGGCTGTATTACTTAATCTTACAAGATTAAACAGCGAGATGGGACAGAGAGTGCTCGATTTTGCTATGGGTACAACATATGCTCTTTCTGGTACAATCAAGGATATTACAGATAATATTTATGTTATCGTTCCTTATGGTGTGGATATTAATGGTGCGCTTGATTCTGATGAAAGTGCTGAATAATTAATATAACTTTTATTACCAGCAGATATATGGTAGAATATATCTGCTGGTTTTTTATTGTCTGATGCAATAGATGCTGGCAATTTATAAGTATGGAGAAAGTTTATGTCTAGTATTATTAATGTGAAATATAACAAGAAGCCTTGTTATGATATATGTATTGAGAAAAATTTCAAGTCCCTTGCTGGCAAGATTGGTGAACTTTATGAAGGCAAGAAAAAAGCGTGTATAGTTACTGACAGTACAGTTGGCCCATTATATGCTGAGACCCTTACAAATGCTGTTAAGGATTGCTTTAGCGAGATAGTTGTATATACATTCAAAGCTGGTGAAGAATCTAAAAACATGGATACAGTAGAAGCGGGTATTGAATTTCTCCTTAAGAACAACTTTACCCGTAAGGATGTTATACTTGCTCTAGGCGGTGGTGTTGTAGGCGATACTGCTGGCTTTATCGCGTCTATTTATATGCGTGGTATTGATTTCATTCAGATTCCAAGTACACTTCTTGCATGTGTTGATAGTAGTGTAGGTGGTAAGACTGGCGTTGATTATAAGGGTTATAAGAATATTGTCGGAGCATTCAAGATGCCTCGTCTTGTATATATTAATACAGGCCTCCTTTCTAGCCTTACTGCGAGACAGTACTACTCTGGTATGGGAGAGGTGCTGAAATACGGTCTTATTATGGATGCTAAGTTCTATGAATGGATTCTTGATAATATGTACGGTATCTTTGATCTGAAGCCTGCTATTTTGGAAGAAATGATAGAGAAGTCTTGTATGTGTAAACAGAAGGTTGTTGAGAGCGATCCTTTAGAGGAAGGCCTTCGTAAAATCCTTAATTTTGGCCATACTCTTGGTCATGCAATTGAGAAGCATGTTGATTTTAAACTACTTCACGGCGAGTGTGTTGCGCTTGGTATGATTTGTGCTGCACATATTTCATGGAAGCGTGGAATGATTTCTATGGAAGATTTCTTTGAAATACGTGATATGATGGTACCGTTCAATCTTCCTATAACCATTGAAGATATTAATGTTAAAGAGGTAGTGAAGCTTACAAAGAATGATAAAAAGAATGATAGTGGTTCAAAGAAAGCTAAGTTTGTTCTGCTGTCTAAGGTTGGTAAGGCTGTGTTTGATGAAGAGGTTTCTGATGAAGAAATGCTGACTGCTCTTGCAGAGATTCACTACACAGAAGAGGATATGAAGGCATAATGGATAAGCTCGTAAATAATAGCAAAAAGATGCTGCTCATTAATTATATGGTGGTACTTGCTGCCACAATTTTCGACCAGTGGACTAAAAAAATGATAGAGCCACTGAAGACTGGCGCAGACATTGATGTACTGCCTGGAGTATTTAATTTTACATATGTAGAGAACAGAGGCGCGGCTTTTGGCCTTATGAATGGACAGAGAATTTTCTTCCTTGCTATAGCTGTTATTGTATTTGTGGCTATAACCTATGTGTTTCTTAGAATACCGGCTGAAAAGAAATATTATAAGCTTGATATAACACTGGCTTTTGTACTTGCTGGTGCAATAGGCAATATGATTGACAGATTTAGCCTTGGCTATGTAAGGGATTTTATTAATTTTTATTGTATTAATTTTGCTGTATTTAATGTGGCAGATATCTATATTACGTGTGGTACCCCGATAGTATGTCTTATGATACTTTTTGTGTACAAAGAAGATGAACTGAACTTTTTAAAGAGGAAAAATAGTGGAGTATAGGTTTGTAGTAACAGAAGAAAGCGAGAATACTAGAATTGATAGTACGCTTTCTTTTTTGTTGCCTGATAAATCAAGAAGTTATATACAGAAAATAATAAAAGATGGCGCTGTTTCTGTGAATGGAAAGAGTGTCAAGCAGTCTTATGCTCTTAAGAGTGATGACGAGATAATATGCGATATACCAGAGGCTAAAGAGCTTGAAGTAGAGCCTGAGGATATAAAGCTTGATATCGTTTATGAGGACAGCGATATTATCATTGTTAATAAGCCTAAGGATATGGTGGTTCATCCTGCTCCTGGTCATATGAGCGGTACCTTGGTTAGTGGTGTTTTATATCACTGCAAGGATTTGTCAGGAATAAATGGGGTTCTTAGGCCTGGTATTGTTCACAGAATCGACAAGGATACCACAGGTCTTTTGATTATATGCAAAAATGACAATTCGCATAACTGTATTGCGGCGCAGCTAAAAGAGCATAGTGCGGAGCGAACTTATCATGCTATTTGCCATGGCGTTTTGAAGGATGATGAAGGGATCATAGATGCTCCGCTTGGAAGAAGCAATAATGACAGGAAGAAGATGGCTATAGTTCCTGGTGGAAAGAGGGCGGTAACTCATTATACTGTTCTTGAAAGATTTAATAATACGACATACGTTAAGCTTAACCTGGAAACGGGTAGAACTCATCAGATAAGAGTGCATATGGCGTCGATTGGGCATCCGCTACTTGGAGACCCTGTTTACGGTCGAGGGGATGATAAATATTTAAGGTTTGGACAGCTACTTCATGCCAAGACGCTTGGCATAGTTCATCCATCTACAAATGAATTTATGCAGTTTGATTCTGAGATACCAGAATACTTCAAAGAAATACTTGAAAAACTAAAGAAATAATGGCTTTTGACCGATAATCTATATAGGTTGAAGGCCGTTATTTTTGGTTTTTGACAGAAACGTCACAAATAAGTAAATTTTCACAGAAATTACATCGTTTTGCTTTAATTTATTGGCATATTGTGCTATGATATATATGTTTTGTATGAGGAAAATCAAGAAGATGATTATAAATAATATTAGCAAGTCAAAAAAGAATATTGCTAATAACAAGGGCTTCACTTTGGTGGAGCTTATTGTCGTGTTAACTATGATGGCGATAGTTCTTACTCTAGGCGGTCTCGCGATTCTTAAGTGGCAGGATTATGCCACATTCAATCAGGAAAATGAATATGCACAGACTTTATTTGTTGCTGCTCAGAATCAGCTTTCTGAGTATAGCGCAAGTGGAAGACTTGAAGTGCTCCAGAGTGATCTTAAGTTGGGCGACAGTTATGGACAGGCTGGTAAAGGTATAGTTCTTGATGTAACTAAACTTACAAACGAGAGTGGTTCATCATATGATATGGCAAGTGTATGGAGTGAAGCCTATAGAATTGATTCTACTGGTGGAGAACTTGCCAGTAAATACATTGATGATATTGTGGCCATTCGTGCTGAGGCTGGGCAATATAATAACTACATCAGTGATCCTCAGGGGTTTAAGGGTTCCAATCCACAGGCCTATTGGGTATATGAATTACTGGGTTCATATGTGTATGATACAAGCATATTAAATGATGCTGCTATTTGTGTTGAGTTTACACCTGATGATGGTCAGGTTTTTTCTGTTTTCTATTCTGATAAAAATAAATCATTTAAATATTCAACTCATGGTGAAAATATTGCTGGAGCAGCTGATATTGATGATCGCCAAGAACTTTATCGTAATGAATATATGATTGGTTTTTATGGCATTGAGAAGCTTACAAAGTCAACTCGTGATAAGAGCGAAATGGCTCAGGCTGAAATCAAAAATGTTATCCTTCACAATGAGAATACTCTTAACTTGACATTCAATGTTGAGAAGGCATCATTGGGCGAACTTGATTATAAAGTAGAACTTGTTACTGGTGATAATCCTACTAATAAGAATGTAGCAGGTGCGTTTACAAGTAAGGTCGAAATTACTGTTCCTGGTAATAAAATTAAGAATACTGTTACTCCAATTGAGTGCCCTGTTAAATCAGTTGCAACTGATGGGACTAAAACTGACCTTGGGACAATGAAATTCTTGGCAATGAGCCAAAGTCCAGATGTTGGACAGAGTGGTGAGCAGGTTGTTTTAATTCTTGATGCTGCTGATATTCATGCTGGAGTAAATGTATATAAGGATTTTAAAGAAACTATTCCAGAGAAGCACTCGGATGATTTTCAGGATACTTATAGTATTTTTAGATTTATTAATGAAATGCCAATGGAATATCTTGAGTGTGCTGTTACTGCTAGCGGTAATGGCTTTATAGATTCAGATAGGGTTATGTCTACGAATATTGCGCATATGTGCGCTATGTCTGTAAATGGTGATACATATTCACTTGCCAATGCTAGACATCTTTATAATGTTCGCTATCTTGAAGTTGAAAATACAGGTGCAAATGTATATAACCTTTTCGATGATGCTACAGAATTTAACAAGGATACAGATGGTGTCAATACCATTGATTGGAAACGCTTTGCAGCTGGTTTTGATTCTGAAAATAAGCCACTTGCATACAACAAATTATATGACAGTGGTAAAAATAATCAGGGATGGAGCTTATCAGATTTGAGCGCAGAGTCGTTGGCTGATTGTACATATCCAAGCCTCTCCGAGCTTGCTGCTAATAATGAAATTGTTGGTGCTAACGGAGTTGCTTATGTGTTAGCTAATTTTAATATGAGCGGTATAGATAACACATTCTATAAAACTAGTGCGAATAATCTTAGCACGCAGGTTGAAAAAGCTGCATTTGTCCTCACTAATAGAGGAAAAATTAGCAATATAGCATTTGAGAATGGTAAGGTTGTAACTTCAGGCGATTACGCAGCAGTAGTAGCTGCTGAAAACTTTGGATTAATTGAAGATGTACGTATCACTGGTGTTAGCGTTGAAGGAAAGAATCGTGTTGGAGGTTACGCTGGATATAACAAAGGTAGTATTGTAGGAACGGTTGCGGCTGTTCCTGTTTCTTACGCTCCCAATGTAAAAGGTAGTCATGATTATATTGGTGGAGTAGTAGGTTACAATGACAGTGAGGCTGTTATTAAGAATATATCTGTATCTGGTGGAACTGTTACTGCTGAAAGTGATAGTTTTTATGTTGGCGGTATGATAGGTCTTAATAAATCTATAGATACTCTTCAAACAACTAATAATGGTGCTGTTACTGCAGTAACGTTATCATCAAGCCCATCAAACGTTACTGGTGGATATTTTGTTGGTGGCGTTATCGGTGGAAATGTGGTTAAGGCTGCAAATGTTGAAAATTCATCTGGTGGAAACAATGATAGACCTGAAGGTTTAGATGATGAGATTCATGCCGGAAATGAAAGGTCAGATAAAATTTGGGCGGAAATTAAGGGCAATGTTAATGGGGATGGTCAGTCATGGCCAAATCTTATTGTTCATAATGACAGTGACTTTGAAGTTACTAGCTGGAAGGCGTTAATTAATTTATTGCCAGGAGACAATCCTACAGTTAAGTCTAATGGAAGTGCTATATATGTTGAAGAATATCAGATGTTCAGAGGCAATTATAATACCAATAAGATTGCGCCTCATTCAGAGTTGGTTTTAGGCTTATATATATATAATTCTAATGAAACTTTGACCAATAATTTTATTAAAGCCAATGAAAATATGACAGTTCTGTATTTTGATAAAGATAGTAATGGTTATGGTGAATATTGGGGCGATGCTACGTCTAAAGATGAGATTACGTATACAAGACATGGGCTGTATGAAGTAAATAATACAGGTGCCATTACTAAGCAAAGCCATTTTGGTATTAAAGTTGGTAAGCATAATAATGGATATGCGTATACTAATATGCGTGTTGAGTATGTTTTGCCTGAGGGTGCTGTTGTAAGAAGCGTTGAAGATAACATTACATATGAAGTTAATGGCAATATTTTGTCTGTATATGCAAAGAAAAAAGACTTAACTACTTATGATGATTTTCATTTCAAAATAACTATTGATTATAAAAACACTGATGATATAAATACGTTTCATAATCAGGAGCCTATTATTACTTTTAATAACGTAATATATTTTGGTTCGTTGGATAATAGACCTAATAGTGGAGGAAATATCGGAGGTTCGACAGGAGGTTCAACAGGAAATACTCCTGGTGGCTCTAATAATTCTGGTACTCCAGTATCTATTGTTGCATCATTTAAGTCTAATACAACTGCTGGTAATGTTACAGGAGAGGCGTTTGTAGGTGGACTTATTGGCTACAATATAGTTGTTGATCCTGCAACAAGTAGCGATGCATTTATAAGAAAAACGGTTGAAACACTCACTGTTTCTAATAATAAAGAAAGACAAGTACAGCCACTAATTAATATGGTTAATTTACTTGAGGATGCGAGTGTATTTTCTTCAGGTTACGATAAGACTAATGCAACCATGTCTGTGGTTGCGACTGGTAATGCGGCCAATGCAAGTACTGTTACTGGTCAGGTTTTTGTAGGTGGTCTTATTGGTTATAACGATAAGGAAACACATTTATTAATTAAAGATACAACTAATTACAATAAAGTAGTTGCGACTAAGGCTATAGAGAATGCTAATGAACAAGCAACTATAGTAGATAATCAGATTGTGTATAGAACAACTGATTATGAGAATAAGGATTATACCTATACATATTCGTATGGTGGTGGAATCATAGGTAAGGTCGGTGTTAATACAACTCTTGATAATTGTCAGAATGCAAGTACTGCTACAATTAGTGTTAAGGGTACATATACAGGTGCGCTTGCTGAGGTTAACAAGGGTACTATTCAGAACTGCGTTATAAATAGTATTGGCGGAGGTAATGAAGATTATCTTGGTGGATTATGTGGCCTTAATGGTCAAAGTATCTACGAGAATGCAATAAAATCAGCAACAATAACAGGCAGTATATGTGATGGGAAAACTGTTAAGGGACATAAGGTTGTGGGGCTTCTTGCTGCTGAGAATTTTGGTGTTATTCAGACAGTGGATTATAAGAATGCCAATGTTGAAGCAACAGAATCTGTTGTAGGTGGACTTACTGGTTTTAATGGAGCATCGGGTGAAATCAAGATTGAAAGCATATCATCAGTTATAGTTAAAGCTGAAAACGGCAACTATGCAGGTGGTGTAGTAGGAATTAATTCAGGTAAGTTGGTTAACCCTAAGGGTAATAGTGTATATATCGAAATCACAAACTCAGCTGTTTATGGAAAACAGGTAGTTGGTGGTTTTATTGGTATGAATAAAGATAATGAGAATGCAATTAGTTATCTCAAGAACACATCAGCTGTTGCTTCAGCTACAGAAGGTGACCTTGGCGGTATTGTTGGGGTTAATAATAAATCGCGTATTGCTAATTGTATGACTACTGCTAATATTCATGCTCCTAAAGGAAATATGGGTGGTATTGTTGGTTATAATCAGGCTGGCGTGATTGATACATGTACTGTTACTGCACAGCTTCTAGGAGAATCAGGAAGTGGTAATGCTGGTTTTGGCGGTATTGCTGGATGTTCAGCTGGTGGGGCAGATGAAGGTGGAAACGATATTAATGCATCTGTTATTAATTGCGTATTCCAGGGCTCTCTTGTTGGTAAAGGAAGTTCGGATTCAAAAGATATTTATGC
>JAZRXF010000081.1:0-5085 GCA_045600085.1 Lachnospiraceae bacterium | reverse complement strand
GATGGCCTTCAAGGGTACAGAGACCAGGCAGGTCAGTTATGCTTCGTAATGGAGGACAATTTGACAGACGGGGTAAAACCAGCAGATAAGCATGTCTATCAGGTGGAGTTTGTGGATAATAAGGCCAGCGTTAAGCGCATTTGTTATTACAAGGTGAATTATTACGATAAGGATGGTAAGTCTTATGAAAGAAAGACTTATTATGATACTGATGATAATGAAATATATATGTATGAATTTTATCAGTGTGTAAGAGAATATTATGAGGGAATGACCCGTGAAAGAGGACAGCTAAGCTGGTTTAGAACTATTTCTTTTGAGGATATTAAGGCATCATATGATGATAGTCAGAATTTTAGGTTGACTGATTTTGATTATAAAATGCTACGTGATTATATAGCAGATGGTGCACTGCTGGGGCTATATACTGATCAGGCATGCGAGGTTGATGTTACTGGTGACGGATATGTTGATATCTGTATTGGCGTTACCCAGGGAAGTGGAATTGTATCGAGTAGTATTGTTTTATACGATGTGTATAATCAAAAATTCTACGAATTGAATGATCGTATGAAATATGATTACTTTATTACAGAAGTTAAGGATGATATCATACATGTAAGACGTTTGGGTAAGCAGAGTACCAATAATGACATTGATATAACGGGTAAGCTCCAGTTCTCAAACGGAGAACTTAAGTTTGCAGCATTATAAATTTTAAAAAGTCGTCTATGAAGGCGACTTTTTTTATATGTGGTAAGGAATATTTTGTGGTTTTGTCAATTTTTCTAAATTTAATAGCGTATATATGCGATTTGTGTATGTTATTTTTATTGCAATGATTAAAAGGCTATGCTAATATTAAGTACTGTTTTAACAAAACGATTAAAGTCAATGAATATAGGACTTACGAGACTAATTAGTAAGTTGGAAAGGAAATAAGCTATGGCACAGCTTTGGGGAGGTCGTTTTACAAAAGAAACTGACAGAAATGTGTATCTTTTTAACGCCTCAATAGATTTCGATAAAAGATTATATTTACAGGATATCGAAGGCAGTATGGCTCATTCTGCAATGCTTGCTAAGCAGGGCATCATCACTGATGAAGAGAAGGAGGCCATTCATAAGGGACTTCAAAGCATCAAGGCTGATGTGGAGAATGGAACACTTGAAATTACTGATAAGTATGAAGATATCCATTCATTTGTTGAAGCTAACCTTATCGACAGAATAGGCGATGCAGGCAAGAAGCTTCACACAGGTAGAAGCCGTAATGATCAGGTTGCTCTTGATATGAAGCTCTATGTAAGAAGTGAAATCAAGGAAGTGGATGCACTTCTTAAGCAGTTCCTTGAGATACTTGTTCGTATCATGGAAGAGAATGTTGATACATATATGCCTGGCTTCACACATCTTCAGAAGGCTCAGCCAGTTACTCTGGCTCATCACTTCGGTGCTTACTTCGAGATGTTTAGAAGAGACAGAGGCCGTATGACTGATATATATAACAGAATGAACTACTGTCCACTTGGAAGTGGTGCACTTGCAGGTACTACTTATCCACTTGACCGTGAGTTTACAGCTAGTGAGCTTGGATTTACAGGCCCTACACTTAACAGTATGGATTCAGTGTCAGATAGAGATTATGTTATTGAGTTTCTATCGGCTTTATCAACTATAATGATGCATTTATCAAGATTTGCGGAGGAATCTATCATCTGGAATTCCAACGAGTACGGATTCGTTGAAATCGATGATGCATACTCTACCGGATCAAGTATTATGCCTCAGAAGAAGAATCCTGATATAGCAGAGCTTGTACGTGGTAAGACAGGCCGTGTGTACGGACATCTTATGGCTATGCTCACTACTATGAAGGGTATACCTCTTGCTTATAACAAGGATATGCAGGAAGATAAGGAAGGCACCTTTGATGCAATAGATACAACTAAGGAATGTCTTACAATGTTCATGCAGATGGTAGATACCATGAAGTTCAGAAAGGACGTTATGGAGAGAAGTGCTATGAAGGGCTTCACCAATGCTACCGATGCAGCAGACTATCTTGTTAAGAATGGTGTACCATTTAGAGATGCTCATAGTATTATTGGACGTCTTGTTCTTGTATGTATCGAGAAGGGTAAGGCTATTGATGAGATGAGTCTTGAAGAGCTTCAGGAGATATCTCCAGTATTTAAGGAAGATGTATTCGAAGCAGTATCTCTTGAGACCTGTGTTGAGAAGAGACTTACAATAGGTGCTCCTGGTATCGCTGCTATGAAGCAGGTCATCGGAGAGTGCAAGAAGTATCTTGCTGAGTAAAAATAGTACTTATAGTAATTGATTCTTTCAAAATGAAAGATGAATATAAAAAAAGCATACCAAGCCAAATGGCTTTGGATTAATGGAGGAGAACAAAAATGAGTGAGAAGTTAAAAGTAGGTATCCTTGGTGGTACAGGTATGGTAGGACAGAGATTTATCTCTCTTCTTGAGAATCATCCTTGGTTTGAAGTTACAACAATCGCAGCTTCACCAAGATCAGCAGGCAAGACATATGCTGAAGCTGTAGGTGACAGATGGAAGATGACTACTCCTATGCCAGAGGCAGTTAAGAATATAGTAGTTATGAATGTTAATGAAGTTGAGAAGGTTGCAGCAGAGGTTGACTTCGTATTCTCAGCAGTAGATATGACAAAGGATGAGATCAAGGCAATCGAGGAAGCTTATGCTAAGACAGAGACTCCTGTAGTTTCTAACAACTCAGCACACAGATGGACACCAGACGTTCCTATGTGTGTACCTGAAATCAACCCAGAGCACATGAAGGTTATCGACTTCCAGAAGAAGCGTCTTGGAACAACAAGAGGATTTATCGCAGTTAAGCCTAACTGTTCTATTCAGTCATATGCTCCAGTTCTTACAGCTTGGAAAGAGTTCGAGCCATATGAAGTAGTAGCTACAACATACCAGGCTATTTCAGGTGCTGGTAAGACATTTAAGGATTGGCCAGAGATGGTTGAGAATATTATCCCTTACATCGGTGGTGAGGAAGAGAAGTCTGAGAAGGAGCCACTTAGAATCTGGGGTCATATTGATGAGGAGAAGGGCGAGATCGTTCCAGC
The DNA here is from genome assembly GCA_045600085.1 of Lachnospiraceae bacterium. Lineage (GTDB taxonomy): Bacteria > Bacillota > Clostridia > Lachnospirales > Lachnospiraceae > NK4A136. The sequence continues at coordinate 1,961 of JAZRXF010000081.1, read as the reverse complement.
AACTTCACCAGTTATCACATGTCAGTGTATCCGTGTACCAGTTCTTAATGGTCATACAGCAGCTGTATTTGTTAAGTTCAAGAAGCAGCCTACAAAAGAGCAGCTTATCCAGAAGCTCGTAGAGTACAAGGGATATCCACAGGAGCACAATTTACCATCAGCTCCAAAGCAGTTCATCCAGTATCTTGAAGAGGATAACAGACCTCAGGTTAATATGGATGTTATGTACGAGAATGGTATGGGTATCTCAGTTGGACGTATCAGAGAGGATCACGTATATGACTGGAAGTTTGTAGGACTTTCACACAATACAGTACGTGGTGCTGCAGGTGGTGCAGTTCTTTGTGCTGAGACACTTAAGGAAATGGGATATATCACAAAGAAGTAAGTTCTACTCTGCACTAGTGTTACTGTTTATTGAGGATAGATCATGTTTATAGGTCGAAAGAGAGAACTTGCGTATTTGGAAGATCTCTATAGCAGAGATCAGAGCAATATCATATGCATGTATGGGCATAAGGGAGTCGGTAAGACTTCCCTTATGCTTTCATTTGCAAATAATAAAAATTATATATATATGATGTCTAGAGCATGTACTGAGGAACAAACTCTTTATATGCTTGGTTTGGAGAACGGTATAGAGTATGCTGGAAGTCAGCTTTCATTTACCGAATTATTTGAGAAATTAACTTTTCCTGGTAGCGGGAAAAAGATTCTTATAATAGATGAGTTTCATAATATCGTTAAGTATTCAGCAAGCTTTATGGCAGAACTGGTTAGTTTTGTGGAGAGTCAGGGCGACAATATATTTGTGGTTTTGTGCTCGTCATCAATCAGTTTTGTTGAGAACACTTTTGTATCAAAGGTAGGAGCACTTGCTCAGCGACTTAATGGTTTCTTCAAGGTTAATCCCTTATCATTCGCTGATTGCGTAAAATATTTTGATGGTTATGATACATTAAGCTGTATGGAAGTATATTCGCTTCTTGGCGGTATGCCTTCACTGTGGGCAGCATTTTCAGATAAATGTAGCGTAGAAGAAAATATTAAAAAGGCGATGCTCGATACCAATGGTGCACTTAGAAGCGCGGGTATCGATATAATCACGGAAGAACTTCGTGAGATTAATGTATATTCAACTATTCTGTATTATCTTGCCAACGATATGAATAAGCTTAATGAACTTCATTCTAATACAGGGTTTTCGCGAGCCAAGATAAGCGTTTATATCAAGAATCTTATGGAAAGAGAGATCGTTGAGAAGGTGTTCTCCTTCGACAATGCATCATCAGCCAATGCAAAGAAGGGTGTATACAGAATAAAGAGTCCGTATCTTCACTTTTTCTTCAAGTTTATTTTTAAATATGAAAGTAAGCTTGTAAGTATGGGACCAGATAAGTTCTATGAATCAGTTGTTCTTCCTGAACTTGATGATTTTTATGAGGAACATTTCAAGAGCATATGTACTGAATTCCTTACACTACTTAATCAGATGGGACAGCTTCCAATCAAGGCGACCAGTATTGGCGAGTGGGTTGGTAAGAAGGGCAATATAGATGTGGTTATGCAGGACGATGAGGATAGTATTGTTGCTTTCTGTAACTGGAAGAATCCAGAGATAACAATGAGCGATTACAAACGCTATTTGAGCATTGCCAGTGATGCAAGAATACATGCCGATTATATAGTGATTCTTGCCAAAGGCACATTTAGTCAGGAACTGAGTCAGTTCGCCGATAATCTGGATAACATCATGCTGATTGATGCCAATACATTATAATTAAATACAATGTAATATAAAGACTATGTATATCACTATACTGACATGCATAGTCTTTTTTTATTTGTTTTGGACTAGGTGTTTATCAACATCGAGGCATAAAAAGAGTCTATATTTTTCAGATAAGAGTATAGAAATTATAGGTATATATAGGTATACTTATTAAGTTGATGATTAGAAA
>JAZRXF010000080.1:0-3240 GCA_045600085.1 Lachnospiraceae bacterium | reverse complement strand
CAAGCGCGAACAAATCATACGGATTCGTTCTAACAGCACCAGACATTCTTTTTAATGCACCAGTTTCCTGGTCTATGTCAACCTTGGTTCCTGCCGGAACCTGTTTCATACATACAACAATCTTCATATTAATGGTATCCTCTCACCAGTATAATTCCTTTTTTTACACTTTTATGCATTATCAATTCAAAGTGTTAAATCGCTTTTATTTTAAAGAAATTTAAACTTTTCGTCAATTAACCTCTTCAATATTGTATATATGCTAAGAAAAACACAATAGTTATTTGTAATTAATTGCCAACATAGCAACATATGCAACATAAAAGAACATAATAATAAAAGAATCCCCTATTGTCACCATAATGACAATAGGGGAATAAATCATCTTTTATTCACTTAAGATTAAGCCTTAGCTTGTGCAGTGCCTATCTATTGGCTATAGCAGCCTGTGCTGCAGCAAGTCTAGCGATTGGTACTCTAAATGGTGAACATGATACATAATCAAGACCGATCTTGTGGCAGAACTCTACTGATGTAGGATCTCCACCGTGCTCTCCACAGATACCAATGTGAAGATTTGGATTAACTGGCTTACCAAGCTTGATTGACATCTCCATAAGCTTACCAACACCTGTCTGGTCAAGTCTTGCAAATGGGTCGTTCTCGAAAATCTTTGTATCATAGTAAGCTTCAAGGAACTTGCCAGCATCATCTCTGGAGAAACCGAATGTCATCTGTGTAAGGTCGTTAGTACCAAAGCAGAAGAACTCAGCTTCCTTAGCTATCTCATCAGCTGTAAGTGCAGCTCTTGGAATCTCGATCATAGTACCAACCTCGTACTTAAGATCAATACCAGCCTTAGCAATCTCAGCATCAGCTGTCTCAACTACGATAGCCTTAACCTGCTTAAGCTCCTTAACATCACATACAAGTGGAATCATGATTTCAGGCTTAACATTCCAATCTGGATGTCTCTTAGCCACTTCAACAGCAGCTCTGATTACAGCCTTAGTCTGCATCTTAGCAATTTCAGGATATGTAACTGCAAGACGGATACCACGGTGACCCATCATTGGGTTGAACTCGTGAAGTGATGCAATATACTCCTTAATCTTATCAACGCTCTTACCCTGCTTATAAGCAAGCTTAGAAATATCTTTCTCTTCTGTAGGAACGAACTCATGAAGAGGTGGATCAAGGAATCTAATAGTAACTGGGTTACCTTCAAGTGCCTCATATAACTGCTCAAAGTCTGACTGCTGATATGGAAGAATCTTTGCAAGTGCAGCTTCTCTTTCTTCCTGTGTATCAGAACAAATCATCTCACGGAAAGCTTCAATACGACTCTCTTCGAAGAACATATGCTCTGTACGGCAAAGACCAATACCCTCTGCACCAAGCTCTCTAGCACGCTTAGCATCTGCTGGAGTATCAGCATTAGTACGAACCTTAAGTCTTCTAAACTTATCAGCCCATGCCATAACTCTACCGAACTCACCAGCGATAGAAGCTGGAACTGTAGGAATTAACTCACCATAGATGTTACCTGTTGTACCATCAATTGAGATTTCTGAACCTTCTTTGAATATCTTATCACCAAGTGTAAATACTTTCTTTGACTCATCGATTGCGATATCACCACAACCAGATACACAACATGTACCCATACCACGAGCAACTACTGCTGCGTGTGATGTCATACCACCACGTACTGTAAGAATACCCTGAGCTGCCTTCATACCTGTGATATCTTCTGGAGATGTCTCAAGACGAACAAGTACAACCTTCTCTCCTCTTTCAGCCCATTCAACAGCGTCATCTGCTGAGAATACAACCTTACCACAAGCTGCTCCAGGGCTTGCTCCAAGACCCTTACCAAGTGGAGTTGCAGCCTTAAGTGCCTTAGCGTCGAACTGTGGATGAAGAAGTGTATCAAGGTTACGAGGATCGATCATAGCTACTGCTTCTTCTTCTGTTCTCATACCTTCATCAACAAGGTCACATGCAATCTTAAGTGCAGCCTGAGCTGTTCTCTTACCATTTCTTGTCTGAAGCATATAAAGCTTCTCATGCTCAACAGTAAACTCCATATCCTGCATATCACGTTAGTGATTTTCAAGCTTCTTACATACTTCCTGGAACTGTGCGAATGCTGCTGGGAACTTCTGCTCCATCTCAGCAATCTTCATAGGTGTACGAACACCAGCAACTACGTCCTCACCCTGTGCATTAGTAAGGAACTCACCAAATAATCCCTTATCACCTGTAGCTGGGTCACGTGTAAAAGCAACACCTGTACCACAGTCATCACCCATGTTACCAAATGCCATTGACTGTACGTTAACGGCTGTACCCCATGAGTAAGGGATATCATTATCTCTTCTATATACATTGGCTCTTGGGTTATCCCAGCTTCTAAATACAGCCTTGATAGCGCCCATAAGCTGTTCCTTTGGATCTGTAGGGAAATCCGAACCAATCTTTGACTTATACTCAGCCTTAAACTGATTAGCAAGCTCATGAAGATCATCAGCTGTAAGCTCAACATCCTGAGTTACACCCTTCTTCTCCTTCATCTGGTCGATAAGCTCTTCGAAATACTTCTTACCAACTTCCATAACTACGTCACTGTACATCTGAATAAATCTTCTGTAACAATCCCATGCCCATCTAGCATTGCCAGACTTCTCAGCAAGAACTGCTACTACGTCTTCATTAAGACCAAGGTTAAGGATAGTATCCATCATACCTGGCATAGATGCTCTAGCACCTGAACGAACAGATACAAGAAGTGGATTCTCCTTGTCACCGAACTTCTTTCCAGTGATCTCTTCCATCTTAATGATGTACTCCATAATCTGACCCTGAATTTCATCATTAATCTGACGACCATCCTCATAGTACTGTGTACATGCCTCAGTAGTAATAGTAAATCCCTGTGGTACAGGAAGACCAAGATTTGTCATCTCTGCAAGGTTTGCACCCTTACCACCAAGTAGATTACGCATATCTGCGTTGCCTTCGCTAAATAAATAAACCCACTTATTAGCCATAGTTTCCTCCATTTATTAAAAATATAGTTACTCTGACATTAATTATATTATATTACACAAAATCCATCTATCTTTTTTGTGTATAATTATTAATGAAAATATAAGTATTTTATATAAATATTGCCTACATCCATCGTCAATTTACTCAAAGAAAAATACAACGCTTTGTTTATAATTCTCTTAAAAC
>JAZRXF010000079.1:0-10344 GCA_045600085.1 Lachnospiraceae bacterium | reverse complement strand
ACAAGATTTCTTTGGTTAATCCTATTTTTGATGCCGAAAAGGATCAATATGTTAATGAAATTTTTAATTCAAAAATCCAGACTGCTAATAAATTTGAATTATTAGATGATGCCAATATTAAATCTGTTGAATTTAATATTGTGGCTAGAGAACTCAATGAGTTTGGTGTTGATAATAGTAATGATAGATTTTTATTGGATTCAATTCCTGCTACATATGTTACAGAAGATAAAGAAATCTTACCAACACCTGTTATATCATTTATTCCTGTAAATGCTAGTGGCGTTGAAATAAGTGCTAAAGTTGATTATGACAACTTTAAGATGTCGTTATCTAATGCCGGTGAGATTAAAACTATTGCAGATCTCTCTTATAAGGTAATATGTGAACTTCACGAGATAGCAGATGATGGCACTGTAGCTGATGATTACATTTCTTATGTGATTGATTCAACAGCAGTTGGATATGATGCAGCAGATGATGCATCTTATATTGTATTGCCAGAGAATGGTGCTAAGGTTGATCTTAATAAGAATTATTTGATTATGTATAAGGTAGTGCCAATGGATGATTCGATTGTTAATTACTGTGAATCAGAAGTTCAATACATGGCGCCAGAAGCATTGGTTAATACTTTGAAGAATAAGTACAGCAGTATTAATGACATATCATTTTCACCTATTAGTCCAATTGCGCTTATGTCCTTAGCTAGTTTTGACGAGGAAATAGAAGAAAATGTAGATGAGACTGTTGAAGAAGAACCTCAGAAATATGCTGTTTATTTTGAGCCATTTACAAGTGACGAAGAACTTGCAGATCTTGGCGGATATTTAGTAGAGATTGCTGGAAGAAACAGTTCTGATGATAATACAAAAGAGAAAGAATATTACTTCTATATGCCATTTAATTCTAATCGTGACAGCTACGAAGAGCTTGATTTACTTGGACTTACTGATGTTACTATTCTTAATGAAGAATCATATTGGATAGATGAGTGGGGAGTTTATGCAGAACTTATCCTTGATCAGTTTAAGGAAGGTGATCTTCTTAGAATTTCAGCAAGAGGTATCGCTAGAATTGATGCGGAGAATTACTTAAATGGTGATTATGGCATGGCAGCGGAGTTCTTAATTGATGAGCAGCTTGATGTTCCATTTAGGGATAATTTTGAACTTGTTACAACAGGCAAGAAGTCAGGAGTTGCGCCTTATTCTGATGAGCAGAAAGCTATTTATGAAGCTTCGTTTAATAAGGGGATTAAGATTAAGTATTCAGATGAATTAAGCGAGTCCAATAATTTATATGAGTTTTATCCTAATACTTCTATTGAGATGGCTGTTGCACTTTATGATTTATCTGAAGAAGAGATATTTGCCCTAATCGATGATGCTACGCAGCATAGTGACGATATTACCGATGATTCATATTGGAATATGAGTGCTTATAAGACTATTGCAGCTAAGGATAATCCTATTGTTATATGCGATGTTAGTATGGGCCAGGCTGAGCAGATAGAGCTTCGTACTGATTATGCAGGTATGTGGATGAAGATAGCATTCAGGGCTAATTCTGATTACATGGATGCTTCAGAATGGTCAGATGAAGATGCTGATGGACTTTCAACTAACTATGTTTGGATCCATATTCCAGAGCTTCTTTTGGAAGACTCTTCATCAATGGTTCAGATAGATGATAATGTATTTACATATCAGATTGAAGTTCCTGTAATCGAAGAACTCGAAGATGAAACTGCTTATGATGAGCCACAAAGCGAAATGCTCGATGTAATAGTTACTCAGCAATCATTTGATATAACAATTGATGATGACGTTGACTGTTATCATTTTGATATTGAAACATTTGATGATGATAAAGAGTCAGTTACAGTTGTTATTAATAAAGTGGAAGGTCAGTGGTATCTCGGTGCTGCGGAAGATGGAGTGACAATAGGAAATGATTATCAGGTTATAGATGGCTTTTATAATGAAATAGAAGTAGAACTTTACGATGGTAGACGTTCTACCTTGATGGTTAATTCATATATTAAAGCATATCATAATGATGAAGCTGATAAAGATATGATTACAATTTCTATGCCAGATATCTTATCGTGGTGCGCATTTATTGGTACCGATTCGAATGATATTACTGCCTGTGGTAGAGGCTATGCTGTAGTTGATGGCGAGGAAATAGATGGATACCTTGTTGTAAAACAGTTGGAAATTATATCAGGTTTAAATGAAGATAACGATAAGCATAAGGAACTTGATTGTAATGCTTCAATCATATGGAAGAGAGAGGATAATATGCCTACACTTGACATAGTGGTTGATGATACAGAAGACAAGGTTACTCCTGAAATCGCTGAGGAACTCGATAATGATGTCGAAGACATTATTGATTCTGAAGAAAACGAAGTCGAAACTGATGCAGAAGAACCTTCAGAAGAGGAAAATAGTGATTTACCAGATGATGAGAATCAGGATGCTGATGTTCCAAATGTTGAAAATGAGATTACAGAAACACCAGCTGATGACGAAGAAGGAACTAACTCTGAAATAGAAGCAGGAAATAACGCTAAGTTACCTGAAGAATCTGTATCAGAAAATGGTATTAATAATTAGGAAGTTGATAATTGATTAAGGTAAATAAAGCTACAAAAAAGAATATTCGTAAAATATTAGCTAACAATAAGGGCTCAGCAATGATAACAGCCCTTGTTGTTGGTATTATTGTATTTGCTTTTTGCCTTTCTATGCTTCTAGTGGCATATACACTGTTTGCACAGGCCAATCGCAATCAGGTTCAACTCGGCTGTAAAACAGTTGCTTGGTCAACATCGGAAGAATTGAAAGCCGAGATGAATGATCCGGGTAGTGATTTATCTTCATATTTAATTAATAAACTTGCGGAGTTTGATGCAGTTGAAGCTGGTGGTTCTGATACTGTTGACCGTAAGGTTGAGCTTACGCTTGATGCTGGAACAGCTTTGGGTGGTTATGATGTTATAGTTACATTTGAAGTTAATAGCAAGAATAAGATTGAAACTTATGTTGCCTGTTATAAGGATTATGGTAATTTTCGCGATGTTCAGTCTTATACAGTGCACAGGACTTTAGCAGTTGGTGAGTAGAAGGTAGGAATATGATTAGAGATAATAAAGGTATGACAATGATAGAAGTATTAATGGGCTTTACTATTCTAGTTCTATTTCTTGCTGGAATGAGTGGTATCATAGCATTTTCCAATAATATCGTCCTTCGTTCTGTGGACCTTCGTAAGGATATGGAGGTTATACAAAGTGAGATGTATAAGACTAATCCGATTCATAGCGATATAGCTGGAGCAGGGACGATTAAGCTGGTAGATTCAGCAGGCGGAGTTGATATTTCATTAAATAAAGCTAAAGTTGTTGCCTATGATAGTGATGATATGAAGAATAACGGAGCTTCTATTAGCGATGAAGGATTAGGCATAATATATTATAGCGTAGAGGTTCAATGATAAAGAAACTATATTCGTATTTAAAATTGAATAAGAGGGGGATAGCCAATAATAGAGGTATGACTCTGGTTGAGATGCTTGCTACATTTGCACTTCTTGGACTGTTTATGGTGGCTGCGACAAGAGTAATTGCTTATGTTATGGGCATATATTACGCAGCAAAGGGAAATACTTATGGTCTTGAAGTTACTAATATGATTTCAAATAAAATCATTGGACAGTTAGAAGGTGCTTCTGATATTAATACATTTGATTATGCAGATGGTACAGGAAATATAATAACATCTAGTGCGCCTGTTGTATTTAATAATGGCGATTTAGATACAATTAAATTTGTTGATAGTACAGGCAGTGTTGTTACTTTTTCAATTCCATCATCAACTAATGTTCTTAATATTAATTATGCTGAAACCAAGAATTATGATCCAGTAACAGGTGAAGGATACGCTGAAACTAACTGGTATTTTGATCCGGCGGCGTATATGGATTATACAATTAATAAATTTAATTTTGTGGATCCAGGTGCAGACTATCCCGATAATGTGATAAAGCTTGATCTTGGAGTTCATAATCCTAAATATGGTGAATTTGAAGCTACTTATTATATAAAATGCTACGGAGTAAATGAGGTGACATTTTGATAATGGAACGTTCAATGATTAATACTGATTTAATTAAAAAGATTGCTGTGATTATTGCGATTATATTTCTTGTTGGAGCGTTAGCTTTCACCAAATTTGCCATTGATTCAAAAGCAAGAAATATGTTTCGTGAAGCCAAGAATGTTCAGCTTGCAATGGATATGCTTTCTATTGAGTACTATGGTAAGGATATGTCCATATATGATGGTAACAAACGTGATGGTTTGACAGAAGGAGTTGCTGAGCGTATTGAGGCGTTATCAGGTGAAAAGGGAGAAATATTTGTAACAGCCTATAATGCAAAGAAACGAGAGGTTACAGGTTTTTCATATGAAAGAGGCATGTATAGAGTTACCTATCGTAAGGATAAAGACGGCATGCAGCACTGGGATGTTGACTTATTAATTAATGTATTTAAATACGATAAAATGTATGAAGGTTAACATAAAAATGATATAATAACTGGTGGAGGGTTAATCTTAAGTGGAGCACTATAGATATAAAGCCCAGGATGAGAAGGGCAAGAGTGTAAGTGGGGTGCTTGCTGCTAATGACGAGTTTGATTTACAGAGTAAACTCAAAGCAGATGGCAAAATGCTTATAACTTACAAAATAGAATCGAATAAAGTTACCTTTAAAAAACTAACTTCTAATCAGGTTTCCGAATTTTGTCGAAATGTTGGAGAACTTCTTGGTGCAGGTGTTACGCTGGTTCGTGCACTTCGTATTATCTCTGAGGATGAAGCGGTGAATATTAAGCAGAGAGAATTATATGCTGCAGTTCTTAAGGATGTACGAGCTGGTATTGCATTTTCTGATTCCATGCAGAATCAGGGTGATGCGTTTCCATCTCTTCTTATAAATATGATTCGTTCTGCTGAGAGCAGTGGTAATCTTGATAGTATTGCAATGCAGATGGCGAGCTATTATGACAAGGAATACAGACTAAGTCAGAAAATCAAGAGCTCTATGACTTATCCTAAGATTTTGTGTGTGATGATAGTTGCGGTAGTTGCTATTATTATGGGTTATGTAATTCCTCAGTTTAAGTCTCTATTTGACTCAATGGATAGCCTTCCAATCACAACTACAATTCTTCTTGCTATTAGTAATTTTGTTAAGGATAGATGGTACATATTGATATTTGCTGGATTTTGTATATTTATGCTTTATCGAGTATTGATATCAATTAAGCAGGTTAAGTATATTGTTGATAAGATGGAGGTTAAGCTCCCTAAGATTGGACGTCTTCGTAAGGTTATATATACTGCGCGTTTTGCGAGAACTTTATCAAGTTTATATTCGGCTGGTATACCTATTACAAACTGCCTTCAGATTGCAAAGAATACAATAGGTAATAAATATATAGAAAGTCAGTTTGATGATCTTATTCATGCTATTAGAAATGGTGATTCGCTTAGTGAAGCAATAGATCGAGTTGACGGTTTTACCAAAAAACTTTCGTCATCAATTATGGTTGGTGAGGAGACTGGCGCCATGGATAATATGCTTACGTCCATAGCTGATCAAATGGAATATGATTCGGAAATGGCGCTTAATCGACTGGTTGCTTACCTTGAGCCAGTTATGATTGTTGTTATGGCTGTAATAGTTGGTTTTATTATGATAGCTGTTATTCAGCCGATATATGGTTCTTATGAGCAGATAGCCGCTCAATAATCTGGCTAAAAGGTAAGTTTATAAAGAGGGATTACAGATATGGATACAGTTATATATTTATATAATGGACAAGTTCAGATAGTTACGGGTAGTGCAGGAATGAAGCCTAACCTTAAGGGATACTTTATGGTTGATGCTCCAGAAGGCTCTATAATCAATGGTATGATTATGGATACGCAGCTTTTTGTTGATTTCCTAAAGACTACGTGGACAGAAAGACATTTGGCAACCAAGAATGTTATCTTAGTTCTTAATACGTCCAAGTTCATTGGTCGAAACATTGAACTCCCAAAACTCAATGATAAAAAGAGTATTGATTATATTAGAAGAGAATACTCTGACCTTGGCCGTGATAACGAGTCTATATTTGGGTATATCGGAATTAGTGACAATAAGAAAACTCGTAAGGTTTATTCGGAAAGCATTGATCCTAACTTTATCAAGGATTATGTTTCTATTTTTAATGAAGCAGGAATAAAGCTTAAGGCTATATATTCTTCAGAGAGCTCGCTTATTGGTTTCACGCAGAGAACCTCAGCTCTTAATCATAGTACATTTGATCTTATTATTGCTGATGCGAATACACTTACAACAATTCTATTTATTGATGGTGTATATACATACTATAATACTGTACGTTGTTTCCAGGAAATGGGCTCAAGAGAGTATGCTGATGACATTGCCAAAGCAGTAAGCTCAATGGTTCAGTTCCTTAGGGCCAATCAGAGTGACAAGACACTTGATACTATTATTATAGCTGGTATCAATGCGGATGATATTAATATGTATCGTAACTCCATTGAACTCGCAGGCTTCCAGATTCCAGTTCAGGCGTTTACTTTTCCTAATAATACATGGAGAGAAGCATCTGTTCAGCGCTATTTACCTGCAATAAGTGGCCTCTATCCTCATGATAAATCTCAGAACTTCCTTCTTCAGGTATCGGGCAAGAGCACCAAAAAAGAAACAGAAGGCTCCAAAAATCTAGTAAAAACACTGCTTATTATTGCAGGTGTTCTTGTGTTAATGGTTCTTGTTACTCTAGGTACTTTCGCGTATAGAAATATTAAGCAGAAAGAGCTTGATGACTTACTTGAGATCAATGAATCACCTGCTCGTATGATGGATCTTGCGATGTATAACGAATATAGTTCAAGAAATTCATTCCTTCGTAAACAGTACGAGGCTACTTCGGATATTGAGGACAATATTGCAACTTATCCACTTGGTGATAAAACTGTATTAGATGTATTTAATAAATGTGCAAGAGAAGGTAAGGCTACGCTTGAATATAGCTCATTTGATGCTGAAAAAGGTGAGATTTCAATAGTTGCCAAGGCAGCTGACGTTGAGAATATCAATAGCTTTATTAAGCTTCTTTTTGGAGAGGATATGTTTACAAGTGTCAATTATACTGGTTACAGTTATTCGGAAGAAAAAGGTCTATGGAACATTAATGTTACTTGTGTTCTGTCTGAAAGTGCTGGAAGAAAAGTTATTAAATCAGAAGAGGAGGGAATGCGTTAATGAAACTTGAAATGCAGATGACCGAAAGAGATAAAAAACTTCTGATCTTTTTAGCTATATTCGTTATAGTAGTAGGAATAGGTTATTGGGGACTAGTACCTCAGATAAGGGCTATTAATGAGATAAATGATGATATTATATCAGAGCAGGATAAGATGTTTCTTGATGATATGAAAGTGGCGGAACTCCCATTTCTTATGGATGAAAATGAGGAACTGGAAGGAGGGATAACCGAAGCAAGAAGCCATTTTTATCCAGTTATGACTAGTGATGGCATTGATAAAATGCTTACTTTTATGGTTCTTGATTATAATCTTCAAGCATATGATCTTCGTATAGATATGCCTAGTGATGAAGCTTCCCTAGAGGCTTATCAATATTCTCAGAAGTATATTGATGATCAGAGGGCAGCTGATGAAGAGGCGTATACATCGTCTGGTTCTTCATCTAAGAATGGTAAGGATAGCGAAGATGATGAAGATGAAATAACGGCATTTACAGAATACGAGGAAGAACCATCAACGGGTATATATGCTGTTAAAACTAATATGCGACTAGGTGGTAGTGAGGCTGATTTACAGAAGCTGATTAATGATTTATCTACAACAAACGAAACTATGCATTTAGTTCGTTATGAGTGGCATAGGGGTGAAAATCTTCATTATGATGAGGAGAATGATGAATTTTTCACTGAGCCTAACGTAGAACTTAATATAGAGCTTGTGATTTATATGTATGAGGAACAGGAAGTGATCTCTGATATATATGAAGATGAGGAAGAGAATTATTAATTGATATTATAATAAACTAGAATGTGTTATATAAGGGGTTAATTTATGGAAATGAGATCCAACCAGAACATTAGAATAGGTGATGTATTAGTTGAGTTTGGGTATGTCAATGATGCCCAAATAGGTGAAGCTATTGCTTATCAGAAGGAGCATAGTGGCGTAAGAATGGGTGGCGCTCTTATAGAGCTTGGCTATATCACTGAGTTTCAGATGCTTGAGGCTCTTGGTAAAAGACTTGATTATTCGGTTGTGAATATTTCAGATATAACCGTTGATGTCAATGCTGTTGAGATGATTCCAAAGTCATTGGCTGAGAAGTATTGCATGCTTGGCTATAGAACTCAGGATAATTATTATTATCTCTTGGTTAATGATCCACTCAATTTCTATGGTATAGAGGATATTCGTCAGGTAGTAGGTATGGATATGGTAATTGCTCTTGCGGAAAAGAAACCGCTGGAGAATGCTATTCAGTACTATTACTCTGAAGTATCGGCACGTAAGGCTGCGGCAAAAGCAGCAACAACATCTACTGCAGCGGTGGCTGAACCTATAGAGGTTTCTATAGATGATTCTGACGATGATACACCTATTATTAACCTTTTTAACTCAATACTTATTCGTGCATATAACTCTAATGCATCAGATATTCATATTGAGCCTTATGAGAATCATACACTTATTCGAATGAGACTTGATGGTGTTATAACAGACTTCATGACACTTCAGAAGAATGTACATAATCCGCTTATTGCGCGTATTAAGATTCTTGGTGATCTTGATATTGCAGAGCGTCGTATTCCTCAGGATGGTCACTTTAGAATATCAGTTGAGGGTGTTAACCTTAATGTCCGTGTATCTGTTATTCCAACTGTATTCGGAGAGAAGGCTGTACTTCGACTCCTCGCTAGTGCGGTAGCGGTTGATCATTCTGGTTCTTTTGGTATGACAGAGCAGAACTATGCATTAGTTAAAAATATGCTTAATTCACCTAATGGTATCATATATATGACAGGTCCTACTGGTTCAGGTAAGTCAACGACTCTATATATGATTCTTGAAGAATTATCAAAGAGAAGCGTTAATATTTCTACCATCGAAGACCCGGTAGAAAAGAATCTTCCTAAGCTTAATCAGATGCAGGTTAACAATGTTGCGGGACTAACATTCGAGGTTGGTCTTAGAGCGCTTCTTCGTCAGGATCCTGATATTATCATGGTAGGTGAGACTCGAGATGCTGAAACGGCTTCAATTTCTGTTCGTGCTGCTATTACGGGCCACCTTGTATTGTCAACACTTCATACCAATGATGCTGCAAGCTCAGTTATTCGTCTTGCAGATATGGGAGTTGAGCCATATATGATAGCTTCGTCTCTTGTTGGTATTATTGCTCAGCGACTTGTTCGTAAGGTATGTCCTTTCTGTAGTGAATGGGAAGAAATGACAGAGGATGAGATTGCTATAGCTGGAAAGTACTTCCCTAAGATTAAGCATGTCAAGGGCTGCAAGCAGTGTAACAACACTGGATATAAGGGACGTATTTCTATTCATGAAATATTACCTGTTACTAAAGATGTTCGTACACTTATATCACAGGGCGCTACTACTGAACAGATTAAGGAATATGCAATTAACAATCTTGGTATGTTGACACTTAAGCAGAGTGGTCTTAAGCTTGTTGAAGAAGGTGTTACTACTGTAGAAGAGCTTATAAAGGTTGCTTACTACGATTAATATCATTATATATAGAATATATAATCTACGGAGGTTTTTATGATAGCAAATGAATTGCTTGATTTTATAAAAAAGTCACCTACTGCATTTCATGCTGTAGATAGTATTGTAGATATATTGAATGGTAGAGGCTTTCAGGAATTAAATCCTGGAAAGCCTTTTTCCATTTTTAATGGAGGGAAATTCTTTGTCACTAAGAATAGCTCAAGCATTATAGCATTTACTATAGGTGACTGTAGCGATTATTCATTTAAAATAGCTGCTTCTCATTCCGATTCGCCAGCCTTTAAAATCAAGGAAAATGCAGAGGTAAGAGTAAGGGATAAGTATACTATGCTTAATACGGAGGGGTATGGAGGTATGCTTCTTGCTCCTTGGCTTGATAGGCCTTTATCTATTGCAGGCCGAGTGATTGTAAGAGAAGGCGATGATATTAAAGAAGTCCATCTATGCTTTGATAAGGATAT
>JAZRXF010000078.1:0-12451 GCA_045600085.1 Lachnospiraceae bacterium | reverse complement strand
AAAAATATTGTCTTTTCTTCTTTATTACAATAACAGAAAAGGGAGCCTCATGCTACAGACATATTGCTTAAATTAACTTTGGTCCGAGTCGGTCCAAAGATTTATCCATGGACCAATTCCTCGCCATCCTTACTTCCACCCTTAAATCCTCGTTGAATATTCATAGGTTCCGTAGTATCAACACCAAGATCAAGGGGTTTCACACCGCCATCTTCAAATACTCCAAAACAATGTACCGGCTGAGTATATTCACCATCTTCTTCCGTCTCAAAATGTGCTACAAATCCTTCCACGGCAGTCATGCATTTTAATTCATTTGTTCCAAGCAGTTCTCTGTACATATAATCAGAAATAATATAAATATTATCATCAATCATAGTAATCTTATGTTTGTTATCTCCAATATCTTCTATATACTTTATAAGCCCTGCATTTACTAAAAATCCCGATTTAATTTCATAAAATCTCATCTTTTAAGCCTCCTTATCTATCACATATATCGTATATAATTTTGCACAAATCCTGTCGTCATCAGCCCATACATCATCCAGCAAAAGCGCCTGGAACAGAACATCTTTTACATTTGTAAGTGCCATTATCTTTTGCTCCTTAGTTTTGATATCGTACTTGGCTTCATATCCAAGTGCAAAACCTGCACGATACTCTTCACAACGACAAAACAATCCCAATATGTACTTGTTTGACATCGAAAATGCATATGTTTCCTTGCCATTATATATGTACTTGCACTTCTGCTTTATCTCCTCTGGTAAAGCAAATCGGCACACAGCTTCTTCCAATATACAGTCACCATCAAAAGATGGATTTTTCCGTTTTACAAACTTAATAGCGTCTAACGAATAATTCATTCTCTCAATTACAGATTTAGCTCTGGAAAATTCCGCCTTATTTGCTAATGGCTTCATATCCATATATACATTATTAACTACAGTCGCTTCACCTGTACGATACTCATTTAGTCTGAGCAGCCAATTCAGAACCTGTTTATAATGCTCCATACTGGTAATCTCTTTGAAGCTTTCGTCTTTTTTTAACCCAATTTCCTTGAGTTCTAACGGTGTGGCCCTCCCCTTATCAACTTCAATTTCCATTCTTCTTTTCACATCTCTTAATGATTGCATGTTTCCTCCTAAAAAAATAAAAGGAGCAGGCTGGTTAGCTTACTCCTTAATCTCACCTCTGGACACAGTGTCCATAAGTGGCATTATTCAATTCTAATTTTTCCTAGTGAAAATAATCTACCGATTGCCCTAATATAATCAGCTATTATTACAACAACTTTTTTTACCAGATATACACCACCGATAAAACCTGCCACAATAGCGTCCAGGGCAAATACACCAAGTTCTCCAGCAAGTCCAAATCCTTTAGGAACAATTATCATACTCAGTTTCCTAAATCCAAATGGAAAACCAACTATAATCCAGTAAACAAAAAATTGAAAGCCTTCTCCAGATCTGCAAATGCAGTAACAGGTTATAGCCCATACAATGATAATTCCAAGCTGAACTGTATTTAAAAATATCTTAAGCATTCTTCACACCTCATGACTCTCTAGCAAAATAACTATTACGTCCACTCATATACTGAGAAGACTGTGTAAGACACTGTCTATACAAGGATTTTATATGATACATAGTCCCATTTTTAACCTTTGTGGCATTATTAAGATACTGGGGAATATAAGCAAACAGAATACCATATTCCAAATGCTTGCGAAAAACATTCTTAACAATCGCATTACTCTTATAATCAGGATCTTCTTTAGAACCAAAATTAAATCTTTTATTATCTTCCGCTGCAAACACCTCATATACGAGAATATCTCTGATTTCTCTAAGAATGCAGTTATATTCTCCATCCTTTATGCAATATTCTTCCCCGAATTCTCTTTTTTTCAACAAAAGACTATAACCAATTAAATCCTCAACATAAGAAGTTATCTCATCAACATCTACCTCAGCATCGAGGTTCATGTTTATATTATCGATATGATTTGATACGGATGTATTATTATTTGTTTTAATCTCTGTTGTATTTTCTGTAGTAATTTCAGTTGTACTCTTAGTAGTACTATATGTATTTGTTCGGTCATTTCTGTCCAATTCCTGGGACAATTCTGTCTGAGTTCTTGGACAATTCTGTCTTTTCATTTGGACAATTTTGTCTGCCTCCTCGGACATTTTTGTCTTTTTACTTGGACATTTTTGTCCTAGAACTTGGACATTTTTGTCTAAGTTGTTGGACAAATTTGACCGTTCGGTGGAAATGCCCATTTTACAAAGCTTTTCGTCATCTTCATCCTCTATAATTTCATACTCTTCCGAGATATTTCCATTACTTGAAGCTGCTATATCTTCCTTTTGTGGATAAGTCAGCTCATATAATCTGTCCGCCACAAGCTCTATGAAAAGGACATTATGAGCAATTGTACCGCTTTTTAATCTGATAGATTTACGGTGTCTTCTGATTACTCCCAAATCCTCAAGAAACGCCAAAGCTCTAGAAATTGTCTTCTCACTTTCGCCATAGTTCTCAACAAAATTGTTGTAATCCTTTTGAAGCATATCACCTGCGAATCTCTTCTTCCATCCAATCACTTCACCTGTACGCTCATCCCGGACCTCCACCGGTCTATACCAATAAACAATCTCAGAAAGGATATCCATGGCAAGTCTCTGTGGTTTTCCTTGCTCATTAACTATGGTTTTGTTCCATATACGTGGCTTAACATCACCTGATATATTTATATGGCCTATTCTATCAACGGCATCTATCCCTGTTGAAAAGAACTCCATATTACTCACCTTCCTTTCTTCCAATTGTCTAATAATTCCAAAATAATCTGTTCAATCTCGCTGTCACTATATTCTTCCGTGAAGTACTCATTTAACTTTTCAGCCTTCATAGAAAATATTCTTTTTTTGGGTTTCTTCTCTGTAAGAATAAGAAGAACCATTTCAGGAATCAATTTACCATTTAATCCATATTCCTTAATCTTGGCTGATTGTTCCTTATTCATATTCACGCCAGTCTGCAATACTGCATCAAGCACATATTGCTGACATTCCTCATTTAAGAAAGAAATATCAACTCCCTGAACAACTCCAAGCTTACCGCTGTCTACTAGTTCTAAAAGACTATCAGACAGATATGAAAGTCTTATAAATCTCTGAACCGTTCTGCCACTTTCACCTGCGGTATCACCTATCTCTTCAAAGCTGCTACCGGTTCCCTTTTTTCCCTGTCTTTTTGATGCCTCATATTTCATACGATATGCTTTAGCCTTCTCTGATGGCTTTATTTCAGTCCTCTGTAGAAAGTTTGCATCAGCCATAAGAATAGCTGCATCATCGTCTGAAAGTTCCAATATACGAGCAGAAATTGTCTTTTTTCCTATTTTATTACTTGCATATAATCTTCGGTGACCAGATATCATCTGATAGTGATCGCCTGATTTTCTAACGATTACCGGATGTATGACACCATACTCTACAATATTCTCTGCGAGAAGCGTCATTTCTTCATCATCAAGCACCTTAAACGGATGACCCGGAAAACTGTCTATATCACTGATAGCAATATCTACTACCGGATAATCTGCTTTATTTCTTTTACCACCGGATGGCACCATTTCATCAATACCACCCTCATCACTACCAAATAATGCTTCGAAATCATCTAGTTCTATTCCAGCTCTCTTACTCATTTGAAAGCACCTCCCTTGTCAGTGCTTCATAGGCCTGAGCAACTTTTCCCTTAGGATCATATCTATAAATACTCATTCCAGATCCTGGGCATTCAGCTGCCTTTACTGACTTAGGGATAATACAATCGTAAATATATACATGCTCGCCATATGCCTCTTTTATTGTTTCCATTGAACTCTTAGCAAGCACCGTATTAGGCTCTACTATTGTAAAGAGGATTCCTTCTATTTCAAGGTCATAATTAAGTCGTCTTTTTGCCATGCCAATTGTCTGAATCAACTGCTGAAGTCCATCAATTGATAAATCCTCAAGTTTAACTGGAATCAATACACTGTCTGATGCAGTAAGTGCATTCAAAACAAATAAACCAAGGTTAGGTGGACAATCAATTAAAATATAATCGTAGAATGGTCTCTGCATTACTACAAATTCTTTTAATAGATGCTCTCTACTCATGGCACTAGACATTTCAAGTTCCATCATTGCATATTTCACATTTGCAGGTAGAAGATCTACTCCCTCTTCCGTTGTTACTATGCAGTCCATACAGTCCGAAGGCTCAAGTTCAGCTTCCTTTACAAGCTTTGCCATAATATCGTAAATTGATTTATCAGCCTTTTTAACTCCAAGACATCTTGAAGCATGTCCCTGTGGATCATTGTCTATTACAAGTACTTTCTTACCAGCATTCACAAGTCCTACTGCCAGATTTGCTGTAGAAAATGACTTCGAGACCCCACCTTTCTGATTTGCTAAACTAATAACCTTACATAAATTTTTCTTTCTAGCGATTGAATTATTCATAGTCTCTGTTCTCCTTTACTATTCTGCTTTTTGCAAATTCTCTTTGGATACCACTTCAAAGCTGACATCCATATACTGTCTGAAATATTTTTTTGTTCCCTTATTGGGGAATACCTCCGATGCGCTAACCACCGTCAGGTTTCTGTTTCGTTCGATTACTCTTTTCATTCTTTTCAATTCATTCGTAGTTCCCTGAAGCCTTATCTTTACCATTAACTTCTTCCTCCTGATTCTTAAATAGAGACTACGTATTCATCGCCCGCTCCTATCGCTGTAATATAAATCACGGATGTTCCTCCTTCCGCAAACCCTTGTAAATACTGGTTTCTACACTGTTTCTGTTGTACCAATTTCCTAAAACCATAAAAATTGTTGTACCTGTCATTGATGTACCAGATTTTTTGTTGTACAAAGGCATAATTTTATTCATTAAAAAAGCCCGGAAAAGCGCATAAAATAAGGACGTATAGCTTTCGCTTTACGTCCTTTAAGTTCGGTGTGGCAATCACTCCAAATTGATGTACCTGGGCACATATTCAGTCAATTTCATTGAATCTTAATCAGCCTTCCTGCGTTTTTGTCGTACTTTATGTTGTACTTTTTTAATTTCAGCTGCTTGAACTACCTCTCAATTACCACCATAGATATTTAATTTATTGTTGCTTTAATCGGCAAATAATTGTCTCTTGCGATCAATCATTTCCTCTATTTTACTGATATACAGGTTCACATCCTTGACATTATCACATCGTTCAATTCTGCCATCACCATAGACTCTTTTCGTCACAGTTCCAGCTCCGCATGCGATTATGGTCTGCACTTCCTCCATCATTAGTATGTTATATAGGCCATACTTTCCGTCCCTGGCAAAGCCTGTGTTTTCAAGGTTGCCAGCCATCTCTTTTTGTCTATATAGATAATATGGATTGAGTCCCATACGCTTTGCACCTGCTGCCGCTATGTCCATGGCTTCATCGGTATCCATCTGACTTACGCCCTTCTCATCCATAACCTGTTTTAATCTGGAAGCTCTCTTGATTGCAAGGGAATGAACTGTAAGCGAATCCGGCAATAGTTTTTCTATTTCCGATATCGTATACTGCACATCCTCCCTGGTTTCACCAGGAAGCCCAAGTATTATATCCATATTAATATTGTCGAACCCTAACTCCCTTGCCATTGCGTAGACTTCACGAAGCTGTGCTACTGTATGATTTCTTCCAATAAACCTAAGAGTCTCGTCCTTCATGGTCTGTGGATTAATGGAAATACGATTAACTGGGTATTTTCTAAGTACCTCCAGCTTCTCCCTTGTAATACTGTCTGGTCTACCAGCTTCTACAGTAAACTCCCTAACATTATCCATAGGAAGAATATCCACTATATATCCAAGCAGCGTATCAAGTTGACTGGCTTCAAGAGTCGTAGGAGTACCACCACCTATATAGATGGTATCAAGTATATAATCTTTCATAAGCTCGCTTGTATTCACAAGTTCCTTACGAACAGCCTCGATATAATCACCTATCATATCCTTATAAGAAAAAATAGGATTGGAAGTAAACGAACAATACAGGCATGTTGAAGGGCAGAATGGTATACCTATATATACACTATAGCCCTTACTACCACTAAGTGAGTCGAGAAGCTTCTGCTCCCTAACTGCAATCTCGGCTGCAAGGCTACCCTTCTCATCGCCAACGCGGTGTACTGACTTCATTTTGTCTATAACAGTATTAATAACAGCTTCATCATCATAAGTGGTCACACGCCTAGCAGCTTCATCAAGAAGTTTATTTAAATACAATTTCGTAGGTCTAATCCCAGTTAAGTTGCCCCATGGAAGTTTCTTTCCAGACATCTTAGAAAATACATCATAGATAATTCCACGAATCTCATCCTTGCAACTATCATCAATAAGTGCTGAAGTTCCACCCGGAATAGATAAATCAAATACCTGGCTATAATCCTTATCAAGCCATATACCCTTGCTGATATCAATAGCCATCTGACTATCCGAAAGCACGCAGCTAAATACATCCACACTACTATCTTCGTCATCAGTGAGTTTATTGTGCTCGGCTGTATCCGGCGCCTCCACTACGGCCTTTGGGTAAAATGCCTTGCCCATTGCATAGAGATAATACTGCAAATCATGTCTGTTAATAGAAGTCTTTATCATAACTACTCTCTTTCATTACAAGCATCATATTCTTATTTCTTATTAATATCATTATGAATTAAAAAGCCCCAGCCATCATGACCGGGGCCTAACATCAAAAACTATAAATCATTATACACATGGATTATACTTTTTCTCATGTCCAATATCAGTAACTCCTCCATGTCCTGGATATACCTTAACTTCATCTGGAAGTACGAACAGCTTTTCCTGAATGGAACGAACGAGCTTACTCATAGAACCTGTAGGCAGGTCTGTACGTCCAACTGATTCCTCAAAAAGTGTATCACCACTTATAAGGATTCCATCCTCTTCAAAGTAGAAACAGCTGCTACCAATAGTATGACCTGGTGTTGATATTACCTTGCATGACAAATCGCCAAGATCAATGACATCGCCATCCTCAAAAAGAACATCAGCCTCAAGTGTATAAGGCTTAGCCCACTGAGCAGAATAATTCACATAGGCATCCTGAAGAAGGACTTTGTCAGCTGCTGGTGCATATATCTTGACACCCGCCAACTCTCTAAGCTCATTAGCACCCATAATATGATCAAAATGACCATGAGTGATAAGTATTGCCTTTATATTAAATCCATTCTCGGTAAGCTTATCATATATATGTTTTCCCTGAGCGGCAGGATCGATGAATACGATATCCTTGCTACCCTCTCTGTAAAGGAAGTAGCAGTTTGTCATACACATACCCATAGTTATCTTGCCTATCTTAAGTTCTGCCATAAACACCTCTATACATACATTTGTCGGATTTTTGATTACTGACCGTTACGGTCAATATCAACAACACTCTCTATCTGACGTATTTTCTCAACTATCTTGCTAAATTGATCACGGCTTGATACTTCAAATGAAATATTGATAGTATCAACACCCTGCTTATTTGTTTTAGTATTCATGGACATGATATCCACGTTGCTATCCATAAACACCTTGGAAGCATCGGAAATAAGTCCACGTCTATGATTAGCATAGATAGTAATCTCAACCACATACTTCTCAGCTGCTGTAGGAGTATCAACATCCCACTCAGCCTCGATTAATCTTGCACGCTCTATATCTGGCATGGTAACAACATTGATACAGTCCGTTCTATGAATAGATACTCCACGACCTCTTGTTACAAAGCCTACTATCTCGTCGCCTGGAAGTGGATTACAGCATCTCATGAATCTGATTGCAACGCCGCTTATTCCCTTAACGATAATACCATTATTGGCCTTGGCCTTAGGGAGGATAAGCTTACTTTCAGCGTTCTCATGAACAAGCTCTATTACCTGCTCATCAGTAATCTTCTCCTTGTGCTCTTTCTCGTAAACTTCAAGGATACGGTTAATAACCTGACCTTCCTTGAGAGCACCATGACCTATTGCAGCTACAAGCGAATCCCAGTCACGGAAGCCATACTTCTGTAGCATAATCTCCTGATAGTGAGGAATCACGAGCTCTGATATATTAAGGCCTTTGGCCTTACAGTATGATATCATAAGCTCCTTGCCCTTAATAACATTGTCATCCTTGTGCTCATTCTTGAACCACTGATTTATCTTGTTACGAGCCTGAGCACTCTTGACAACACTGAGCCAGTCACGGCTAGGTCCCTTGGAATTCTGGGAAGTCAATACCTCAATATAGTCACCATTTTTAATCTCGTAGTTAATAGGAACCAGCTTACCATTGACTCTCGCACCTATCATCTTATTACCAACAGCAGAATGAATGCTGTAAGCAAAATCGATTGGAGTAGAACCATAAGGCAGGTTCTTAACATCACCCGTTGGGGTGAAGCAATATACATCGTCGGAGTAAAGATTAAGATCACTCTTAAGAATCTTCATGAACTCCTGGTTATCAGACATGTCCTGCTGCCACTCCAGGATCTGACGAAGCCAAGCAAGCTTTTCTTCTTCTCCGGCCTCTACCTTCTTACCGTCGGAAGCTTCTTTGTACTTCCAGTGAGCAGCAATACCGTACTCAGCAGTCTTGTGCATGTCGTAGGTACGTATCTGTATCTCAAATGGAGTACCATTGGTACCCATAAGAGTTGTATGAAGTGACTGGTACATATTGGGCTTAGGTGTTGAAATATAATCCTTGAAACGACCAGGTATTGGCTTATATATTTCATGGATAACACCAAGTACTGCATAACAGTCCTTCACTGAATCAACTATTACACGAACTGCGAACAAGTCATAAATCTGATCAATAGTCTTGTTCTGGTTCTTCATTTTCTTATAAATACTAAAGAAATGCTTAACTCGGCCATCAATCTCAGCCTTTATACCAGCATTCTTCACGTGGAAGCTTACTTCATCCACTATACTCTGGACATACTTTTCACGTACGCTCTTTCTTATCTGAATCTTCTCAACCAGGTCGCGATATACATCGGGCTCAAGATACTTGAGTGATAAATCATCAAGTTCAACCTTAATCTTGGAAATACCAAGACGCTGAGCGATAGGTGAATATATTTCCAGTGTCTCACGCGCTATACGGAGCTGGCTCTCAGGCTTCTGATACTTGAGAGTTCGCATATTGTGAAGACGGTCAGCAAGCTTAATAATAATAACTCGGATATCCTTGGCCATAGCAAGGAACATCTTTCGAAGGTTTTCTGCCTGCATCTCAAGACGGTCAGGCTTCTCGTTACCATTGCCAGAAAGATGAATATTTTTAAGTTTTGTAACACCGTCAACAAGATGGGCAACGTCAGGTCCAAACTGGTCAACTATTTCTTCTAGAGAAATCTCTGTATCTTCAACAACATCATGAAGTATACCAGCTGCAATAGTTTCCTTATCCATCTCCATGTCGGCTAATATAATAGCTACGCAAAGTGGATGAACAATATAAGGCTCGCCTGATTTTCTTACCTGATCCTTGTGGCATACATATGCCAGCTTGTAGGCATTATCAATTAAGGAGATATCACCTGATGGATGGTATTTCCTAACTCGCTTAATAAGTTCCTTGTATAAATCCTCAGGAGCTTGAAATTCTGCAATTTTTTCAATATGACCGTCATCAATGATGACTTCGGTATGTGGAATATTGTCCATAGAATCTCGATCCTTTGATGTTTATTTATATACTAATCCGCCCTTAATTAACTTAAATAATTACTTGCCTTCGTATACAATGGCGCTATCAATACGATAGCCTTCAAGCTTCTTACGTCCTTCAAGACCTGCAAGCTCCATAAGAACAAGAATTCCTGCAACCTTGGCACCAAGCTTCTCAACAAGCTTGATTGTTGCTTCGATAGTACCACCAGTCGCCATAAGATCATCGACAATAAGAACCTTATCTCCTGGCTTAACTGCATCCTTATGCATCTCAATGGTTGCTGAACCATACTCGAGCTCATAAGACTGCTCAACTGTCTCTCTTGGGAGTTTACCTTTTTTACGAACTAAAACGAATGACTTGCCCTGTGCATAGGCTATTGGCGCACCGAAGATAAAGCCACGTGACTCTGCACCAGCAATAACATTGAAATCTAAATCCTTCACTAAGTCCTGCATAGTATCAATTGCAAGCTTAAGTCCTTCAGGATCCTGAATAACACTTGTAACATCTCTAAACATAATACCTGGTTCTGGGAAGTCAGGTATAGTAACTACGTAATCCTTCAAATCCTTCATAACGCTAGAAACCTCCAAATGTTCAAATGATTCTTATTAAATGAATTTAATATAGAAATAAAAAATGCGACAGGGTTATACCCTATCGCATTTTATTATAATTCACATTTATGCTCTAGTCAAAATCTTTCGGACTTGTTTTTATGAATTATTTGCTTTGTTTATTGCTAATTAGTAGCCCATTCCTGGAGCACCACCTGCTGGCATAGCTGGTGTATCTTCCTTGATTGTTGCAACTACTGACTCTGTTGTAAGAAGTGTACTTGCAACTGAAGTAGCGTTCTGAAGAGCGCTTCTTGTAACCTTAGCTGGATCAAGGATACCTGCAGCAACCATATCTACATATACTTCGTTGAGTGCATCGAAACCTGTACCAATCTTAGACTCTCTTACCTTGTTGATGATAACTGAACCTTCAAGACCAGCGTTAGCAGCGATGTGTGTAAGAGGAGCTTCAAGAGCCTTAAGAACGATCTTGGCACCTGTCTTAACATCACCCTCAAGTGTATCAACAAGCTTAGCAACTGACTTTGTAGCGTGGATATATGCTGATCCACCACCTGCGATAACACCTTCCTCAACTGCTGCTCTTGTAGCATTGAGAGCATCTTCCATACGAAGCTTAGCTTCCTTCATCTCTGTCTCTGTAGCGGCACCAACACGGATAACTGCAACACCTCCAGAAATCTTAGCAAGTCTTTCCTGTAACTTCTCCTTATCGAAATCAGATGTTGATGTTTCAATCATCTTCTTGATCTGCTCTGCTCTAGCCTTGATGTCCTTAGACTTACCAGCACCATCAACGATAACTGTGTTCTCCTTCTGAACCTTAACTGACTTAGCTCTACCAAGCATATCAAGTGTAGCATCCTTAAGCTCGTATCCAAGCTCCTCAGAAATAACCTTACCACCTGTAAGAATAGCGATATCCTCAAGCATAGCCTTTCTTCTATCACCATATCCTGGAGCCTTAACAGCTACTACATTGAATGTACCACGAAGCTTGTTAACGATAAGTGTTGTAAGAGCCTCACCTTCAACATCCTCAGCTACGATGAGTAATCTTGAACCACTCTGAACGATCTGCTCAAGAAGTGGAAGAATCTCCTGGATGTTAGAAATCTTCTTATCTGTAATTAAGATATATGGATCATCAAGAACTGCTTCCATCTTGTCCATATCTGTTGCCATGTAAGCTGAGATATATCCTCTGTCGAACTGCATACCTTCTACAAGGTCAAGCTCTGTCTTCATTGTCTTAGACTCTTCGATAGTAATAACGCCATTGTTAGAAACCTTCTCCATAGCGTCTGCTACCATATTACCAACTTCATCATCACCAGCTGAGATAGCAGCTACTCTTGCGATCTGCTCCTTACCCTTAACCTTAGCTGACTGCTTAGCGATAGAAGCAACTGCTTCATCTGTAGCAAGCTTCATACCTTTTCTAAGGATAATTGGGTTAGCACCTGCTGCAAGGTTCTTCATACCTTCGTTGATCATAGCCTGAGCAAGAACTGTAGCTGTTGTTGTACCATCACCTGCTACATCATTAGTCTTTGTAGCTACTTCTCTAACAAGCTGAGCACCCATGTTCTCGAATGCATCCTCAAGCTCGATTTCCTTGGCAATAGTAACACCATCATTAGTAATAAGTGGAGCACCATAGCTCTTATCAAGAACAACGTTTCTACCCTTAGGTCCGATTGTTACTCTAACTGTATTTGCAAGCTTGTTAACGCCTGCCTCAAGTGCGCTTCTAGCCTCTGCGCCGTACTTAATCTCTTTTGCCATTTTTATATCCTCCAATTAAAACAATTATTTAACAACTGCTAAAATATCCTGCTGCTTAACTACGATGTACTCATCTTTATCAAGCTTAACTTCTGTGCCAGCGTACTTAGCGTAGATAACCATATCGCCCTTCTTAACTTCCATCTTAACATCTTCTGTTCCAGGTCCTACTGCAACTACCTCAGCCTGCTGTGGCTTCTCCTGGCTCTGTCCTGGTAATACGATACCACTCTTTGTAGTCTCCTCAGCCTTAAGCTGCTTTAATACAACTC
>JAZRXF010000077.1:0-20857 GCA_045600085.1 Lachnospiraceae bacterium | reverse complement strand
CTTACCGCTATGTATAATACTTTATTCAAAATGCTTCATGGCGATGATCCATTTATAGGTAAAACATTTGTAAAGTCATTCAAGACCAATTTCAAACAGTCAACTATTATGTGGTTGCCAATTGCAATTTTCGAGGTTCTTTTTATAGTAGGAACATTTATAACAGTTTTTATACTCGATCCAGTATATAGCCCACTTCAGTATCCATTATCAATATCATTCTTTCTATTGATATGTATTTCCAATTATATATTTCCACAGATTGCATTATTCAATCAGACCAATTCTGTTACATTAAAAAACGCGGTGTTACTTGCTATTTCTAACTTTCCCACCACGTTATTTATGATTATTGTACCAGTTATCCTGTATCTTATTGGTGAAACATCAGGCAGAAATACAGTTATGGTATTTAGTATATTACTTTTTATAGGAATTGCCGCAATTGCTTATTACAATGCTGCACTACTTAGAAGAATATTCAACAAACTAATGGACGAGGAAGATGCTATCTAGTACTGCATCATCATCCATTTAAGAAATTCAATGGACTCATTAATCTTTTCTTCTTCAGAAAAATTGCATATTGCTATTACTGGAACTTCATCTTCGCTAAACTGACCGAGATTATCATTATCTTCTAGGTAAAAACCTATTGGCTTTTCTTCGCCGCTATCATCTGGTGCGTAGAAAAGCCTTTCTTTATGCTTTTCTATAAACTCTGGCTCAAGATAATCAGTAAGAACGAGAAAGTCTCCTGCACCTGCAAAATCCCTGACCGCATAGTCTGTTGCTATAAGAACATTAATATTTCCTGACAAGAACATGGCCTGCAATTTCTGTATACTACTTACAAGTGCCGTATCCTGGGCCATAGTCTCATTCATTTCTCTTGGATATGTAATATTTGCACTAATCTTTACAGGAAGTTCGCCATCAGCATATCCTCTGTATAACGAATAATTTTGACCTATTTCTATATAAGGCGTAGATAAATCATAAGTATTAACTAAAGCAACATCAAGTAACCTTGGTTTATTTTCCTGAAGATAATCCCTAAGGAATGCAATTGCTATTAAAAGAACAACAAGAGGTATAATCACAAACCATTTATAATAGTCCCAAAAATAAGTAACTTTTTTTACAAATGGCTTTTCTAAAAACAACTGAAACCTAGTTTTCTTCGGAGGCTCTTCTGTAGTTTCTTCTATTTCTCCATTACTTAATCTATTGGCTCTGGCCTTTTCTAATCTTTCTTCTTCAAGCTTTGCAGCCTTAGCTTCATCAAGTTCTAATTTCATGCGTTTTTTCTCCTTAGAAAAAGGGAGTTAACCATCTTTATCAGATTGATATACTCCCCTTTTAATTCTAATACTATTATACGCTATTATAAAGTAATGTCCATACTTATAGGATCTTTACCAGTTAATGCTTTTGTTCTAGCATCAGGCTGATTGTCGCCAACGAATATCTTGTAATCGCCATTGGAAACAATCATATTACCATCTTCGTCGCTAAGAGCAAATGCTTTCTTATTAAGTGTAAGCTTAATATCCTTACTCTCTCCTGCCGCAAGTGAAACCTTAGCAAATGACTTAAGTGATGCGTTAGGTGTTCCATTAGACATTTTCTTAATATAAACCTGAGGTGTCGCAACACCTGCTCTTTCACCAGCATTAGTAATCTTAAATGATACTTCTACATCCTCTCCTGATAAGCTTACACTACCATCGCTATACTCAAAGTCAGTATATGAAAGACCATATCCAAATGGATACAAAGGTTCCTCAGATAAATATCTATAAGTACGATTCTTCATAGAGTAATCTGTAAACTCTGGCAAGCTATCGGTACTCTTATAGAATGTTAATGGAAGTTTACCCTGTGGATTAGCCTCACCAAATATTATATTTGATATTGCTTTACCACCAAGTGAGCCTGGATACCAACCCTCAAGTACAGCATCTGCATGTTCCTGGGCATATCCAAGTGCAAGAGCACTACCTGAAAGAACTACAACAATAACCTTCTTACCGCTCTCGCATATAACCTTAAGAACTTCCTCCTGAAGACCTGGAAGCTCAAGACCTGGTTTATCACCACTCGCATATGCATTACCCTGATCTCCCTCTTCACCTTCTAGTCCAGAATCAAGACCCATTACAGCGATGATAACATCACTCTCGGCACATACACCCTTTACTTCTGATATTCTATCATTAGGCTCAGCTAAAAACTCAACTCTATCTCTAAATAAAGGACAACCCTCAGAATAAAGAACTCTTGCTTTGTCTCCTACATAATCCTGAATTCCTTCAAGTACAGTCACATATCTTGATGCAGTACCTTCATAGTTACCCTTAAGTGCCCTACGATTGTTGGCATTAGGTCCAATAACACCAATAGTCTTAATGCCATCAAGATTAAGTGGAAGAGCTTTATCTTCATTTTTAAGAAGAACAACACACTTCTCGGCAGTTTTAAGATTAAGTTCCTGCATCTCTTTTGTATCAACTGCTGTATAAGGAATTGATGCATAAGGGTTATCATCTGCATCACCCATGATACCTAACTTATATCTTGTAACAAACAATCTCTCAACAGCCTGATCGATTGTCTTCTCTTCTACCATACCGTCTTTTACAGCATCCACAAGATGAGCGAATATATTACCACAGTTAATATCACATCCATTATTAACTGCAAGCGCAACTGATTCTTCTTCATTTTTAGTAACAAGATGACCCTCATGGAAATCCTTGATGGCCCAACAATCAGATACTACATGGCCTTCAAATCCCCATTTAGTACGAAGTATATCTCCAAGCAGTGTCTTACTGCCATTACATGGTTCGCCATTAGTTCTGTTATATGCACCCATAACAGTTTCAACCTTAGCATCACATACAAGCTTTTCAAATGCTGGCAAGTAAGTTTCAGCCATATCCTGCTTAGTAGCTATAGCATTAAAGCTATGTCTTATATCCTCTGGTCCAGAATGAACTGCAAAATGCTTGGCACATGCGGCTACTTTAAGATAATTCTCATCATGACCTTGAAGTCCATCAACAAATCTCTTACCAAGCTCTCCTGTAAGATACGGATCTTCGCCATAGGTCTCATGACCTCTTCCCCAACGAGGATCTCTAAATATATTTACATTAGGTGCCCAGAAAGTTAACCCCTTATAAATATCAGCGTCACCATACTTTTGCTGCATATTGAACTTAGCTCTTGCTTCTGTTGCAATTGCATCGCCAACTTCTTCCATCATATCTGTGTCAAAAGCAGCTGCCATACCGATTGCCTGAGGGAACATTGTAGCCACACCACTTCTTGCAACACCGTGAAGCGACTCATTCCACCAGTTATAAGCTGGTATGCCAAGTCTTTCAATGGCTGGAGCCTTATGAAGCATCTGAGAAACCTTTTCCTCCAATGTCATCTTAGATACTAGTTCTTTGGCCTTAGCTCTATACTCTTCAATTTTCTGTTTATTTGTTTGTACGCCCATCGTAACCTCCATAATAAATATATAGGTAAAACCCAATTTATATTGTACTACAAGTAGTGCAGAAATAGTACTTTACCCATTCTTTAAACTACTTATTTTTTGCCAATATTATTAAATGATTTTTAGTGAGTTTTTTATACAAAAGCAAATCACACTTCGCTAACTTTATCTTTTATAACGTAAAAAAGAGGGCCGCTATAGCGACCCTCCAAAATCCTAAAATGAATTTAATTATGCAAATGGATTCTCAGTCTTGTAGAGCATACCCTTTGGCTGGTTGTAACCGATTTCATCTACAGGAACTCCGATGTACTTGAATACTTCGTAGAGTGCCTTTCCATGATGACCGAATGCAACAGCACCGTGGTGAGGATAGTTACCCTCGATAAGTACGTGACGGTAGAATCTTCCCATTTCTGGAATAGCAAATACACCGATTGCACCAAATGACTTAGTTGCAACTGGAAGTACTTCACCGTGAGCAATGTAAGCACGGATCTGTGCATCAGATGTAGACTGAAGTCTGAAGAATGTGATATCACCAGGGATGATATCTCCTTCAAGTGTACCCTGTGTAACTTCGATTGGAAGGTTACGAGCCATAATCATCTGATACTTCATCTCGCAGAATGAAAGCTTCTTTGTATTTGTGTTACCACAATGGAATCCCATGAATGTATCTTCAAGTGTGTAGTTTGTCTTACCCTTGATTGACTCCTCGTACATATCCTTTGGTACAGAGTTGTTAATATCAAGAAGTGTTACGATATCCTCAGATACGATTGTACCGATGAACTCGCTTAATGCACCGTAAATATCAACCTCACATGATACAGGAATACCCATACCTGTAAGTCTTGAGTTTACGTAGCAAGGAACGAAACCAAACTGTGTCTGGAATGCAGGCCAGCACTTACCAGCGATTGCAACATACTCTCTGTATCCCTTATGCTCCTCAACCCAGTCAAGAAGTGTTAACTCATACTGAGCAAGCTTTGAAAGGATTTCAGGCTTCTTGTTACCAGCGCCAAGTTCCTCTTCCATCTCCTTAACCTTTGCAGGAATTCTCTCATCACCAGCATGCTTGTTGAATGCTTCGAAAAGGTCAAGCTCTGAGTTCTCTTCGATTTCAACACCAAGGTTGTAAAGCTGCTTAATAGGAGCGTTACAAGCAAGGAAGTTAAGTGGACGAGGACCAAAGCTGATAATCTTAAGGCTGTTTAATCCAACTATAGCCTTAGCGATTGGAACGAACTCGTTGATCATCTTAGCACAATCAGCTGCATCACCAACTGGATACTCTGGGATATATGCCTTGATATTTCTAAGCTTTAAGTTGTAAGAAGCGTTGAGCATACCACAGTAAGCATCTCCTCTTCCGCCAACAAGGTTGTTCTGTGTCTCTTCTGCAGCAGCGATGAACATCTTAGGTCCTTCGAAGTGCTTAGCAAGAAGTGTTTCAGAAATTTCTGGACCGAAGTTTCCAAGATATACACAAAGTGCATTACATCCTGCCTTCTTGATATCTTCAAGAGCCTGAACCATATGGATCTCGCTCTCAACGATACATACTGGACACTCATAGATGTCCTCAGCGTTGTACTGAGCCTTGTAAGCCTCTACTAACGCTTTACGTCTGTTTACTGAAAGCTCTTCTGGGAAGCAGTCACGTGAAACAGCTACAATACCGATTTTAATTTTTGGTGCGTTTGTCATGATTTTATAAATCCTCCTATAATATTATTTACAAAAACTCTTTACTGAATTGTAAACACCTTCACCGTCAAGGCCAAATTTTGTAAGAAGCTGTGATGCGGAACCAGACTCACCGAATACGTCCTGAACACCAACCTTCTTCATCTTTACTGGATAATTCTCTATAAGAACATCTGCAACAGCACTACCAAGACCACCAATTACTGAGTGCTCTTCTACTGTTACGACCTTGCCAGTCTTCTTTGCTGAATTGATAATGATATCCTTATCAATTGGCTTAATTGTATGAATATTGATGATCTCAGCATCAATACCATCAGCAGCAAGCTTTTCAGCTGCTTCCATAGCAGAAGCAACGCAAACACCTGTTGTAACTATAGTAACGTCCTTACCTTCCTTGAGGCAAACACCCTTACCAATCTCAAACTTATAATCTGGATTGTCGTTAACTACAGGAACTGCAGCTCTACCAAATCTTAAATATACAGGTCCTTCATACTCAACTGCAGCAGCTACAGCAGCCTTTGCTTCAATATCATCAGAAGGAACAATAACAACCATACCTGGGATAGTACGCATAAGTGCGATATCCTCATTACACTGATGGCTGGCACCATCTTCACCTACAGTTACACCTGCATGTGTAGCACCAATCTTAACATTAAGATGTGGATAACCAACTGAGTTTCTTACCTGCTCAAATGCTCTACCTGAAGCAAACATAGCAAATGAACTAACAAATGGAATCATACCAGTTGTAGCCATACCAGCTGCGATACCAACCATGTTACACTCAGCGATACCACAATCAATATGTCTCTCAGGAAAAGCCTTCTTAAAAGTACCTGTCTTTGTTGCGGCTGCAAGATCCGCATCAAGTACAACGATTTTATCATTAACCTTGCCACATTCAACTAAAGCATTACCATAGCTTTCTCTTGTAGCGATCTTAACTGTATTAGACATAACTCTCTCCTATCTTATTCAAATCATCCATAGCTACCTGATACTGCTCATCATTAGGTGCTGTTCCATGCCATGAAGCCTGATTCTCCATGAATGAAACGCCCTTACCCTTTGTTGTCTTAGCAACAATAGCAGTTGGCATACCCTTAGTCTCTCTAGCCTTCTTAAATGCTGCATCAATCTGAGCAAAATCATGACCATCAATCTCAATTACATTGAAATTAAAAGCCTTGAATTTGTCTGTGATAGGATATGGTGAACATACTTCATCAATTGCACCATCAATCTGAAGATTGTTGTTATCAACGATAAGTACAAGATTATCAAGCTTTCTAAATCCAGCAAACATAGCTGCCTCCCAGATCTGTCCTTCCTGAATCTCACCATCACCGCAAAGAGCATATACTCTATAATCTTCGCCCTTAAGCTTTGCAGCCATAGCCATACCACAAGCTGCCGAGAATCCCTGTCCAAGAGAACCTGATGACATATCTACACCTGGTGTCTCCTGCATACATGGATGACCCTGAAGTCTTGAGCCAAGCTTTCTAAGAGTCTTAAGCTCTTCAACTGGGAAGAAGCCCTTCTGAGCAAGTGTTGAATAAAGTGCTGGAGCTACATGTCCCTTTGATAATACGAATCTGTCTCTATCAGCCTTCTTTGGGTTAGCTGGATCAACATTCATCTCTTCAAAATAGAGATATGTCATAATATCAGCTGCTGAAAGTGATCCACCTGGATGACCAGCCTTGGCACTATGTACAGCTGTTACGATACCTTTACGAATCTCGTTCGCTTTAATCTTTAAATCTAATTCATTCATTCTATTTATCTCCTAAAGTTACCCGTTAATAACATCAAATACTGGCTTGCATGCAGGATAAATCTGCTTGAACTGCTGATATCTCTCCTCATACTTCTTAGCAAGTTCTGGATCTGGCTTCTCAACATCAAGAACCTGAACAATAGCCTTAGCTGCATCTTCAACTGTAGCGTACTCGCCACAACCAACAGCTGCAAGCATTGCTCCACCAAGTCCTGGACCCTCTTCTGAAGTAATACGCTCAACTTCCATATTAAGGATGTTAGTAAGCATCTTTCTCCAAAGTGGACTCTTAGCTCCACCACCACATACTCTTGTCTTGGTAAGGTTGATACCAAGAGACTTAGCCACTTCAATTGAATCTCTAAGTCCGAATACTACACCTTCAAGAACAGCCTGATACATATCAGCTCTTGTAGTATCCATAGTCATACCGATAAGAGTACCTCTTGCATTAGGATTGTTATGAGGTGAACGCTCACCCATAAGATATGGTAAGAAGAATACGTGATTCTCGCCAAGCTTATCAATGGCCTTCTGCTCTTCTGCAAAAGCATCAGTCTTCATGATTTCTTCCATCCACCACTTATTACATGATGCAGCTGAAAGCATACATCCCATTAAATGATAACCACCATCTGCGTGGTCAAATGAATGAAGAGCATTGTTAGAATCAACACCAAACTTCTTAGATGAAATAAATACTGTACCACTAGTACCAAGTGAAATATTACATCCACCTTCACCAACTACACCTGTACCAACAGCTGCAGCTGCGTTGTCACCAGCACCAGCAACAATCTTAACATCTGAGCCAAAGCCAAACTTCTCAGCATATTCTGGCTTAAGTATACCTGTAACTTCGTAAGACTCATAAAGCTTAGGAAGCATATCTGTAGTAATACCACAGATTTCACACATCTTCTCTGACCACTTCTTATTCTTTACATCGAGAAGTAACATACCTGAAGCATCAGAATAATCTGTTGAGAATACACCTGATAATACATATGCTATATAGTCCTTTGGAAGCATGATCTTCTTAATTCTAGCAAAGTTCTCTGGCTCATTCTCCTTCATCCAAAGAATCTTAGGAGCTGTAAATCCAGCAAATGCAATATTAGCTGTCTCTGCTGAAAGAACTTCCTTTGTAATAACATTATTAAGATAATCTGTTTCCTTCTGAGTTCTACCATCATTCCAAAGAATTGCTGGACGAATAACCTCATCATTCTCATCAAGAGCAACAAGACCATGCATCTGACCGCCAAAACCGATACCTGCTACCTGGCTCTTGTCAATATCCTTAACGAGTTCAACTATTCCCTCAAGAACTGCCTCTTTCCAGTGCTTAGGTTCCTGCTCTGACCAGCCTGGCTTAGGGAAAATAAGTGGATACTCCTTAGAAACTGTATTAACTACAGCTCCCTTAGACTCCATTAAAACCAACTTAACTGCTGAAGTTCCTAAATCAACTCCTATGTAATACATCGATGTTTTCTCCTTTCAAACCATTAAATGCACCATCGATGGCAGCTTCTTCATGAGCAATAAGCCACTTATTAACTGCTGTCATAAGCTTATCTTCTGGAGTATCTGTTGGCTGCTCTTTAAGATCAAAGTTAGTACCCTTTGGAAGAACAACGATTGAAATAAATGCTGCTCCTTCTGAAGCACTACAAGGTGCGTAATGTAATGTTGTACCATATATTTCAACTGCAACACCAGCTGGTACTAAGAATGCTTCAATCTTAGATGTATCATATGTGAAGTCATCCTCAATATCCTTCTGCTCACCAAGAAGAAGGATCATATCATATGCTGCAATATTAATCTCTGAGTTTCTGTGATACTCAACTGCATTGAGCTTAGTATTGTGTCCAAGACACATACCAACTTCAATTGGCATACCGCCGAAACAACTCTTCTCTAATACCTTTGCTGCTTTAGTTGCCTCAAATGCTTCAATAGAAGCATAATAGTCAACACCTTCTGGCATATCGTAAGCTTTAGCTAGATCTAAGATCTCTGTTGCATCAATGTCTACGACTTTACCGTACTTTTTGAAATCACTGCTGTTAACGCTTTTAATTTCCATGCTAACCTCCAATTATTTTTTTTGTGTTTTCCCCATATTCACATTATGCAGACCACTCCATGTATTATATCATGAAACAGTCTGCATAAATATGAGAAAAACAAGAAAAAGAATATAACGTTTATAGGTATAATTTACCAAATGAAGGAATAAAAAACCTCTAAATTATTGCTATTTTTTTGATTATTATTGCTATTTTGCATTTTTACATTCATAATATGAGTAGTTTATGATTAAGCGAAAGATATTGATTTTACTAGGAAGGTACCATCATGATAGAAAATCTCAAGGGAATGCACGAATTTGTCAATTATAAAGAAAACACAACCGTGCGTCTTTATAACAATACAGAGACTGATTATTACCCTGTACACTGGCATGGTCCTATAGAAATAATTATGCCAATCAACAGTACTTATGAGGTAATGTGTGCAAACAACAAGTATGTCCTGGAGCCTGATGATATAGTAATTATAGCTCCTGGAATAGTTCATTCCGTAGGAACCAACTGTGATGGTAAGCGTATTATATTCCAGATCGAGCCAGGTGCGCTAAGACAAATCAAAGGGCTGGATTTTTTATTAACTCATATCTCACCCGCAATTCATATAGACAAAGACTTTGATGCTGAAGCTCATCAAAAAATAAAAAAATATATATTAGAAATAAAAGATGAATATCTTAGTACTGATCCTAATTCCGAGATATTTATTTATGGTAGATTTCTTGAGATCATGGCACTTGTCGGCAATCATAGTAACGGTCCTACAATCAATTACAAATTGGATAGTAGCAAAAGTCGTCAAGTCGCTGAAAAAATACAATATGCCTGTAACTACATCAAAGAACATTGTACTGAAGAAATCACTCTTGAATCAGTTGCCAATATGGCAGGTTTCAGCAAATTCCATTTTTCAAGGCAGTTCAAAAAGTATACCAATACTTCTTTCTATCATTATCTTACAGAGCAAAAGATTTATGTTGCAGAAAGACTTTTGGTTGAAACCGAATTATCAATTACAGAAATATCATATCAGTGCGGTTTTTCCAATGCATCAACATTTAACAGAATGTTTAAACTGATAAATGAATGTACACCAAAGGAATTTAAGAAGCAATATGCAAAAGGTTAATGTTACATAAGTATCATTAACCCATTTTTCTTAGCATATTTACTCTTTCAATTATTCGGCCTGCAATATACTCTATATCTTCCTCTTTTGTGTCAACGCCAAAGCTTAATCTCACTGAACCATCTATTTTAATATTATTTAGGCCAATAGCTTTTAGCACGTGAGATCTTGACGAATCAAGGCCGTTCCCATTACCATCGCAGGCTGCAGCTTTTGAACATAGAATACCATCATGCTCAAGCAATGCAATTAGTCTTTCGCCTGATATACCATCAAAACACAGATTAACTATTCCAGGCCACAACCACTCATTAGTACACTCCTTAATCCCATTCACGCTAAAATCCAGCCCGGAATTTTCAAGAATCTCTATAAGCTTGCTTCTTATCTTTCTACAGTTCTCTTTTTTTAGTTCCATGTTCTCAAGAGAATACCTTGCCGCCACGTTCATACCTATTATACCTGGCGTATTCGTTGTTCCACCGCGTCTGCCATTTTCCTGATCGCCGCCAAATACAATGGATGAAATCGCATCCATGCATTTACAATACAACACTCCAATGCCTTTAGGCCCATGAAATTTATGAGCTGATAAGCTAATTGCATCAACACCAAGCTCCCTTACATCAACAGAAATATTTCCAAAAGCCTGAACAGCATCCGTATGAAATATTATATTTTTATTAATTTGCTTAGTCCTTTCGCAAAGGCTCTTTATGTTATTAATCGTGCCAAGTTCATTATTAACTAACATTATACTAACAACCCGAGTATCAGGCTTTATAGCTTTCGCAAGTTCATCTTCACTCACAAAACCCAATTCATTTACACCAAGATATGTTATCGTCGCGCCAATGGATTCAGCCATTTTACAGCTATTAAGAACAGCATGGTGTTCAATCTTTGATGTAATTATATGCACTGACTCTTTTTTTGCAATATAATGCATGGCAGTTCCAAGAATAACCCACGAATCGCTTTCCGAACCACCACTGGTAAAATAGATACCAGAAGAAGCACCAATCATCCTAGCCATGCTTTCTCTAGCTTCCTCTATTTCTCTTCTAACTGTCCTTGCTTCGCCATACGAAGAGTTAACATTAAAAAAAGATTCACCAAGATAAGGCTGCATTGCGCTATTAGCTTCATCGCATAATCTAGTTGTTGCAGCATTATCTAAGTAAATCATCTTTCTCTTTCTATTCCAGGGTATTACAGAAAATATATCATTTTATTTATGTGACTTCATCTCAACTTTTTTCATATACATAAGAGAATCTGCTCTTTTAAACACATCCGAAAAAGTTTTATCAGTTTCTGGATCATAATCAGAAAAGCCACCTGCTATTGATACTTTTCTCTCAAGAGCTTCATCCGATTCACGTAGCTCTTCCATCTTACTAATCATACTATCAAAAATATCGTACTTATTAATTTGGTCATCGCCTGTCAGGATTACAACAAATTCATCGCCACCTATTCTATACACCGGACTATGTTTATAGGCCTGACACAAAAGCTGGCACGAATTCAAAATATATAAATCACCTTTTTCATGACCAAAGGTATCATTTATATATTTAAGATTGTTTATATCAAATACACCAATCGAAAAACAAAGCGATGAACCATTATTGGCTATCCAAGAATCATACTCTTTTTCTTTCTGATCGTATGCATTTCTATTCTTAACATGTGTTAAAGAATCAGTTTGAGATATATCGAATAATTTTTTATTAAGATCATTAAGTCTAAGCGTTTGAACAAGTCGACCAAAAGTAACTGATAAACTATCTTCATATTCCTTGACTTTATTTTTAGTATTAATACAGTTAATATCATCGCAGAGAACCATATAACCATATGTATAACCATATTCATGCAATGGAGCAAATAAGAAATATCTATTTTTCTCTGATTCAATAATATTAGGAACCAATTTATGCCTGTCAATCTCGGAAGGAGCATACACTGTGCCTTTCTCTCTAGAATAAACAACATCGAAAGAATCAGAATACTCATATGCTTTAAAATTATCCTGCATCTCTGCAATGCTTCTTTTATATCTAGTATCCAAAACTATATGAAACGAATCTTTTTCATTATAATCATATAATTCATATGCACTCTTAAGGTGTGCATGAATATCCTCAAAACGCCCAGAAGACAATACCTGTCTTTCTATTTCTGAAATTTTACGCGAAAAACCAGTACCTCTAGATATATCAGTGAATTCAGACTTGCCCACATTACGTCTAATTACAAGAGCCTCTTCTTCAGAAGCAGCACCCGTACTTTCTTTCGGACAATACTTAGACTTAACAACTATCTCTTTAAGCTCATTATTGCCAGCAAAAATATCTTTTAAAATATTGGCACATTGAACACCGACTTCCGAATAGCACTGATCAACAGATGATATTGAAGGAGCAAATATTTTTGCATAATAGCTATTATCAAAACCAGTTACATATACATCCTCCGGAACTCTATAGCCAGCCTCTTCAAGTTCAATGCACGAAACCATTGCAAGCTCATCATTTGCACAAATAATAATATCCGGAATAGATTGCTTTTCTAAAATATTATGTATGTAATCAGCAGCACCCTGATGTTCCCAGTTAGAATAATATAATCTGGTATCATCTTCCTCATCAGTTTCTGGAAGATGAAGCCCTCTTGATGCCACAACATCTCTTACAACTTTCAATCTAATATTAGAATCTATGTTATTACGTCCACCAGCCAAAAATGCTATATCCTTACATCCAAGTTCATCAATAACATTTTCTATAAGCTGTTTAGTTCCAACTATATTATCAGACATAACAAAATGGCCTTCATCCACTTTATATCCAGTCATTATAAAAGGTGTTCCAGTTTCAACACATTTCTTATGAAGTTCTTCACTTACATCTAAATAATCAAGACCATTGGCAATAATAATAGCAGCATCAAAATCATTAAGATCTGGCAAGTTATAAATATTCATTTCGCCGTACATTTCATCTTCTCTCATAATGAAAGACGGAAATGCACAAAAAGAATATACATCAACTGTATTTTCTTCTAGTGTAGGCCAAAAGCCTCTCATAAACTGAGAAACAATCTCACCACAATATCCATTTATGAATAGTGCTAATTTCTTTTTAACCATTTATCCCTCTTTTTTCTGGTTTTATTTCAGTGAAATCAACTGTATCTCCAACCTGAATTGATGGTGAAAACCATTTCTGGTCAATATCTATAATATGTCCATCTTCAAGTTGTCCAGTTACAATTCCGCCATCAATACGTATTACTTCCATTAACATAACTAATCTCCCCGTGAAGTACATTTTAGTCAACACACATTCACAGATTTATTATAACCCATACACAATATGTAGTAAAATGAAATCATATCGTCATACTATATATATTTACATAATAAATTTTCGTCAATATGTACTATTGAATTTTCCACACCACTTAAACATTGGTAAAAAAAGAAACACGGCCGCCAATAACTGACGACCGTGCTAGAGGAAAATCTATATTTTGTAATAAAAAGCTAGCAATTAATCTTCAGGAAGCATCTTAGAATCGCCAAAAGTAGCATTCCACTTTTCTGTACGCTCATCAATGATGTCCTGTCCACCTGAGCTAAGATAATCTTCCATATACTTATCCCATGTAGCATCAAAATCAGCTACAGCACAAGATACTGCCATATCGTAAAGAATATCTCTCTTCTCAGCAAGAGCTGTACCCATACCATCTTCTGCTTCGATTACACCAACGTTAACATTCTTCTCATGTCTAGCGTCTGTATTAGCAATTGTATTAGCATCCTTAACGATTGCTGGATCAATACCTGCATAGCTGTGTGCAATTGAAAGAACTGTCTTATCAGGATCAGCAAGATTAAGACCATTACATGTAATTGTATAGTCAATGTTGAAACCTGAGTTCTGAATTGGATCG
The DNA here is from genome assembly GCA_045600085.1 of Lachnospiraceae bacterium. GTDB lineage: Bacteria > Bacillota > Clostridia > Lachnospirales > Lachnospiraceae > NK4A136. Next base: position 6,641 of record JAZRXF010000077.1, on the reverse strand, counting down.
CCTGTAGCAGCAACAATCTCATAAGAACCATCTTCAAGTACGTTATGAGTTACGCCTTCATCACCAAGCTGTAAGTACTGAATATGCTCAGGATCTGAAATCCACTCAAGGTAAAGTAATGATGCAAGCGGTTCATCATTTGAATCTGGGAAGAAGATCTTTCTATCACCAGCAGATGATGTTACAAACTTTGTATGTCCACCGTTCTTGTCCTGGAAAGGATCGATTGCGATGAAGCAAGCATCATCACCAACTGTTCTCTTTAAGCTTGAGTTGATTGAATCATCACCATTTCTGAAAGGATAATCCCAGTTGTGAGAGAATGCACCAACATAACCAGCCTTCATGTAGTCATCTTCTACTGTCTCACCATTAGAGTACATTGCGAAATCATTCCACATAAGACCATCGTTGTACCAAGCGTTAAGCTTTCTAACAGCTTCCTTTGTTCCTGGAACTGTAAGCTTTCTATCATCGAATCCATTTACATAGTAATCAAAATCAGAAATTTCTGGATCAATATATGACTCGATAAGTGTAGCTGCTCTCCAACCTACATCGTATGATACTGAGTAAGGAATCATCATATTAGCTTCTGAACCAAGAAGTGTATCTGCATTATCTCTGAAAGCTACAAGACAAGCCTCGAACTCATCTGTTGTTGTTGGAATCTCAAGACCAAGCTTATCAAGCCAGTCCTTACGGATGAATGTATTAATTCTATTTGTAACAGCTCTCTTACCTTCAATAGCCCAAAGTGTTCCATCTGAAGGGTCCTTGTCCCAGTACATATTTGTTACTCCAAGCCATGACCAAAGGTTTGGTGTAAGTGATGCATTGTTAGCAACGAGCTCTGATAAATCAAGAACGCCACCCATCTTAGCATACTGCTGAATAGTAGCATAATCATATGTTACACAGATATCTGGTGCTGTACCAGCTGCAAGAAGGTTGTTAAGTTCATCAACCTCAGTCCAACGAGGAACTGCCACGAACTCTACCTCTACATTATATGTATCAAGCATTCCCTGCTTAATATAGTCTGTATACATATTATTTGTTGGATCTGTACCGCCATCATTACCACGATCATATACCTCAACTGTGATGTGTCTAGTTTCAACAAACTTACCATCAACAATTTCTCCGCTCTCAACAGCTGCAGCAACTGCATCTGTATCTGGCATTTCATCAACTGCTACCTGACCAGGCTGATTACCATCACCTGGGTTTGCTGCGTCACTACCTGTACAAGCAACTGTAGGTACTACCATACATGCAGCAAGAACTAAAGATAAAACTCTTTTTTTCATATTAATCCTTCCTTAAATATTATTTTTTATATAAAAGAATCACCGCGATTCTTTTAGTACATTAATAAAACTTTTTATTATTCCTTAACAGCACCAACTGTGACTCCGTGAATGAAGTATCTCTGTAACCAAGGATAGATACAAAGAATTGGTATTGTAGAAAACATAACAATTGCAGCCTTAAGTGTTTCAGAAAGACCTGGTGTAGAAAAACCTTCCTGTGTAGCCACTTCAATATTGGATACATTATTAATAACGTTATAAAGAAGTAACTGTAATGGATAATAATCAGCATTCTTTACATACATAAGAGCATCTGAATATCCGTTCCAACGACCAACTGCGTAGAATAAAGCTAACGTTGCAATAACAGGCTTTGAAAGTGGAACATAAATCTTTACCAAAACCGTGAAGAAGCTTGCACCATCAAGCTCAGCTGATTCTCTAAGCGAATCAGGTATTCCATAGAAGAAACTTCTCATAATAATCATGTTAAATACAGATAAACATGAAGGAATAAGAAGAACTAATGGATTATCAAGCAAGTTAAGTGACTTCATAAGAAGGTAGTTAGGAATAGTACCTGCATTGAAGAACATTGTTATTGTAATTAAGATATTGATAAATCCCTTACCCTTGAGTTTGTCAAATATAAGTGGATAAGCACAAAGTGTTGTCATTGTAAGTGAAAGTAATGTTCCTACCAATGTAAGGAATGCTGTCCACCAAAATGATCTTACATACTTGGCATCACCAAGAACTTTTTTATAAGCATCAAGGTTAAATCCTCTAGGCCAAAGTGTTACTTTTCCTTTGATAAGATAATCAGCACCTGAGAGTGATTTTGCTAATAAATGAATCATTGGTAAAACACAGATTATTGTGATAACAACACAGATTGCTATGAATACATAATCGCCAGCACCAAGACCCTTTAATTTTTTCTTAGTCATATCCTTCCGTACCTCCTACCAAATACCACGTTCGCCAAGTTTACGCGAAATTCCATTGGCCAGTAATAAGAAGATAACTCCGACAACTGACTGGAACAAACCTACAGCTGTTGACAACTCAAACTTAAGACCCTTAATACCGTATGAATAAACGAATGTTGAAATAACGTTTGATACATTCATAACTGTATTATTCTGGAATGCAAATGGTCTGTCGAAACTTGAACCAAGAATATTACCAAGAGCCATAACCAGGAGAACAACTATTGTTGGTTTAATACCTGGCAGAGTTATATGCCACATCTTTCTGAATCTACCAGCTCCATCTACCGCTGCTGCTTCGTATAACTCCTGATTGATACCTGCTATCGCTGCCAGATATACTATGGAGTTCCATCCGAAACTTTGCCATATACCAATCAAAATATATGTAACAACCCAGTGTGTCGGTTCATTAAGAAAAGGAATTGGTTCACCGCCAAGAGCCTTAACTGCTACGTTTACAAGACCGGTTGAAGGAGCAAAAAGCTGAAGTGCAAGTGATGCTACAATAATCCATGATAAGAAGTGAGGCATGTATGCAACTGTCTGTACAACCTTCTTGAACTTTGGTAACTTTAACTCATTAAGAATAAGTGCAAATATAATTGGTGCAGGGAAGCCTACAATAAGATCTAACAGATTAAGCACTACTGTATTTCGAATAGCATATCTAAAATCTGCGTTCTTGAAAGCTTTAATAAAATGTCCAAATCCATAATTTTTAGTGAAAGGCAAAGCCCATACACTTTCTCTGAACTTGTAATCCTTAAATGCTATCTGCACATATACCATTGGCAAATACTTGAAGATAATTAAGTAAAGAATTGGTAAAAACAATAATGCGTATAGCTGCCAATATCTTGAAAAATAAATGGCCCATTTCTTTTCTTTTAACTTGTTTTCATTAGTTGTCTGAATCTTCATCTTGCTAGTTGCCTTTGGAGTCTGTTCAGGATTATTAATGATTTTATTCTCTTCCATAAACCCTCCTACAAGAATTTCATTTTCATACAAGAGTTCTTATTTATGTACCTCTTGCTTACATTGTTATTATAATTTTCACCAATACATATAACCATTGTCGCCTTTGTTTTCGACATTGCAAAAATTGTTGTCCTTTGCATTTATTTCGAAATTTTAAACGAAGCAACTCATCATTTTTTGTGCAACATTAACTATAAATTTAAAAATAGCCAAGAGAATATCATTCTCTTGGCTATAAACCACTTATAACAACATATACTTTTTTTATTTTTTTGCAATATAATCAATCAGGAACCTTGCAGTATCGTTTGAAACAAACTGTGCAATTACAAGATAAGCATCAATCTTTAGTTGCGTATTAAGTAAATTAATACCTATTGCATGACCGCTTTCATCATAATATATGTCATATTCACCCAAAACCGACTGGTCAATCGTATCATCTAAAACACCTATATATCCAGATTCTCCTATATTATCAAGTGCCGATTCATCAAGTATCATATATGAGAATTCACCGGCCGCTATTTGAGTAAACAATAATGTCTGGTCCATATAACCATTCATATTTTCCCCATAAGGAGCATCTTCGTCTTTACCGTAATCAACATAGTTATCACTACTTAGATTAACCACTTCCTTCTTAGAATTACCATTTAAGGCAGCAAGAAGCCCATCCGTCAAATAGATTTTGGTCTCATCCGATATTCGTACATTAACAGTACAACCTGACATAATTACTTCTTTATGTAAAACTGTTGTCTCTAAAATAAACCAGATAAAGAAAATAATCAGCACAAATACTATTACTATTGGAGCAAGATAATAGGTTTTAATATAATTCAGTTTTTGCTGTTTTGTCATGGAAGAAAACTTAGCTCGTTCTCTTCTTTTTTCATCTCTAAGAGTTCCTTCTGCCATTATCATCCTTTTTTATTATCAAAAACTATTTATCATGATTCATAAGTTCATCAATGTCCTTACCTGATACTTCTCTAGTTCTTTTAACAACATTACCAAAATGAGTTTTGTCATCTTCTTTTTCAGTCTCCACTACATTTCCATCATCATCTATAATGATCTCTTCACGAAATTTTGTAGGAACAGAATTCTCATTAACCTGTTTTTCAAGTTTTCTAAACATATTAGCATAGAAAAAGCTATCAAGGTATAATGCAGCGCTACAGCCAACAGGAATAATCAAATACGCCCATCTGATGTATTTGTATGCAACTAAAAATGGTAATACATCAATAAATATAACTACAAGAAGCTTAAACAAATTAAGAAAGCAGATGGCCATACTAAGCTTAATAGTATTAAATAATGTATCATCAAATCTTGCAATGAATGGGAACACAACGAGCTGCACTAGAATAACCAGAAGACAAACAGCCATTAATGCATATATATATAGCTGATTAGGCGCAGCTTCTTTATTAGTAAATATAAGAAACCAATTGTATATAAGTACAAAGTCAACACCAAACATGATAAGCCATACCTTTGTAGACATTTTAAAGTTTCTAAAAAAAGCTGTCGTAAAGTCTTTCCATACATATACATCCAATCCTCTAGCTGCTTTCATTGCTGTATAATACCTGGCTGTGTTAGCAGCACCTGCAGTGAATATTGGAATAGAGAATATTAAATACATAATATTTAATAACAGATAATCAGTGCACGCACCAAGAAATCGCATAAGTTTACTATCATACCTAAACATATATATCCTACTTTCATTTCAAAAATAATATTGTATATAAAATTATAATATTCATTCATTTTATTATAGCATAAAAAACCCCATGCATACTTTCAAGTCTGCATGGGGACAATATTAACATACTATAAAGCAAATATTATGCATCAATTAAAGTATTGATATTATTCTTATCAGCTATATTAGACTTAATCTTGATATGTCCATTGCCTTCTGGGAATGGCATATCTGCCACAATATTGTTATATAACCAGATAATTGGATCATGACCTTGAGCAAAATCATCCTGACCTATAGCACAGCTAATAACACCATCTTTAATATAACCAAAGATTTCATTACTGTGATCATAACATACAAGTCTCATCTTGCCCTTAGCACCTGCATCAACAATAGCTTTTGCTGCATCGACTGGATATCCAAGTACAATATAAACAAGATCAGCATTTGGATTCTTCTTAATAGCTTCAACTGCCTTATTGTATACATCCTTGCCATCATCACCACAAATAATATCGTCAACAATGTGAATGTTCTTATTTTTCTTTATCTCATTCATGAAAGCATTGTGCTTATATAAGTTAGTGCTAATCTCTGGATTACCATTAAGTACGATAATATTACCACCATTAACAAGCTCTCTTGCACAAGCCTTTGCACCTGAGATACCAAGCTCTTCTATATCAGGCATAAGAACCGCATGTCGTCTAACGCTAGAATCACAGTCACAGTTAAATGATATTACCTTAATACCCTTTGAAATAGCTTCCTTAAGAAGTGGAGTTGCTGCGCCGAGGAAGCCCGCAAGAGTAATTCCATCATAATCTTCATCAATAGCTCTACGAATAGATTTAATAACCGTTTCATCAATATCCATAAATTCTGGGTTAATAGCTACATAATCAACCTCAGCATTATGATCTCTAAGTTCTGCCATTGCATAATACACACCATTACGAACACCGTACCAGAAAGGATTATCAAGCATACTAATGGCCATAATCTTAACTTTCTTACCTCTATCCTTCTTAACAGGTGTAATTGCCGTATTAAACTGAACAAGTAACTTCTGAAGACCAACGAGCATGTTCTCAAGACTCTGAGCACTTTCTTCAATACGTACTGATTCATTACATGCAACCTGTGAATATCCTGAAATATCATCTGTTGATTTGCTTATTGCATCACTAGTATCGTACAGACTCTTAGCCTTTTCATTAGTGAGCTGACCATTCTTATAAAGCATATTGAATGTTCTATCAATCTCAACCATCTTAGAACTAATTTCTTTAGTTTCTTTATTAATAATACCAAATGACGAAGATACATTCTTGAATGTGACTTTAGAATTTTCGTATGTACTAGTACATCTATCAATACTCTCATTAACAAGCGCTGATGAATTAATGATTTCCTTAACAATAGCGTTAATAGAATCCATACCTTCTTTAGTCTTAATAGACATTTCATTCATCTGACCTGCAACTACCGCAAAGCCTCTACCCGACTCTCCTGCTCTTGCAGCTTCAATTGATGCATTAAGTGCAAGAAGAACAAGCTGATCATTAATACCAATTATGAAATCACCAATCTCACTGATTCTCTGAATCTCTTCATTGAAATCAC
>JAZRXF010000076.1:0-11787 GCA_045600085.1 Lachnospiraceae bacterium | reverse complement strand
CCGCCAGCGTTCATCCTGAGCCAGGATCAAACTCTCTAAAAAAAGTTTGTTGCCTGCTTTCATAATTTCTTATGATGAAGCTAGCTAATTTTGTTTCCTAAAATTTACTGATTTAGGTTCGTTCTCTGAAAAAATTCAGTTTGAATCTTTCGATTCGTTTTGGAATGTTTTCAGGGTTGCATTACTGTTTATTTTTCAAGGTTCTATTAAGTTGCTTGTTTGACGCAACAGAGGTTATTTTATACTCTCTATTTTATCTTGTCAACAACTTTTTTTTATTTTTTTCAACTTTTTATTTTTTGTAAAAAGCTGAGCGGAGAGGATGGGATTCGAACCCATGTGCCCGTGAAGGCAAACGGTTTTCAAGACCGCCTCGTTATGACCACTTCGATACCTCTCCGTTTGTTTGTGCCGACCGCTTTTGACCGGCGCAAGTGTTATAATAGCAAAACGATTTTAATGTGTCAACAACTATTTTTAATTTTTTTTAAAATTATTTTAATATGTATAAAGACCAGTTGACATAACTATTATTTCACTATTTATTATAGAACAAAAACTACCATTAATTTCCCAAAAGACTCTCTGCAAGAACCAGATCTTCAGGTGTTGTAATCTTTATATTAGTATATGCTCCCTCGGATATATAAACCTTAGTTCCAGTTAGCAGTTCTACAATCATTGCATCATCTGTTATTTGCACTCCAGCTTCTATAAGTTCCATTTCTTTTAATGCCATATCTTCATAGGCCCTTTTTATAATAGATGCTTCAAATGTCTGAGGTGTCTGCACCTGATATACTGTATCTCTTCTTGGTGTTTCTGATACATATCCCTGACTATTAACTATCTTAATGGTATCTTTAACAGGAACAGCTGCTATACATGCTTTATGCTCTTTTACACATTTATAAGCATTTTCCAATATCTTTTCATCAAGAAGTGGCCTTGCACCATCATGGATAAATATATATTCTCCCGATGAACTTCTAAGTCCTTCTAACACTGAATGATATCTTTCCTTACCACCAGGTACAATCTTAGTAACTTTAGTTATATTGTATTTTTCGACTATCTCTTTTTCGCAATACTCTATGTCGTCTTTACCGCATACTAAGATAATCTCATCTATAAAGCTATCCTGCATTGCCTTTAGAGAATAATAAATGACCGGTTTACCTTTAAGAGGCATATACTGCTTGGGCATAGTACTGCCCATCCTCTTACCGGTTCCGGCCGATAAACATATTGCTGTAGTTTTCACTATATTCTTTCTCCCAGCTTAAGATTAGGCATGGCATTAAGATCATAGCCATGTCTTGTTCCCCTTACGTATTCATAATAACCTGCCACTCCTATCATGGCAGCATTGTCTGTACAATATATAGGTGATGGATAGAAAAACTCGATGCCTTCCTTTTCGCATGCTTCTATCATAGCTGCTCTTAAATGCTGATTAGAAGCAACACCACCAGCTATAGCAAGTCTCTTCGAGCCCACCTCACGCATGGCATCAATAGAATGCTCAACCAAAACATCAGTAACTGCTTTCTGGAATGAGGCCGCAACATCAGCTCTGTTAATCTCTTCGCCCTTCATTTCCATACTATTTATATAGTTAAGCACAGCAGACTTAAGTCCACTAAATGAAAAATCGTATACATTGTCAGCCATCTTGGCTCTTGGAAATACAATGGCATCCGGATTACCTTCATTAGAAAGCTTATCAACCTTAGGTCCACCTGGATATCCAAGTCCTATGGCTCTTGCCACCTTATCAAAAGCCTCTCCTGCTGCATCATCTCTTGTACGTCCAAGTATCTCATACACGCCATAGTCCTTGACATGTACAAGATGAGTGTGTCCCCCTGAAACAACTAAACAGTGAAATGGTGGTTCAAGCTCTTTATTTTCTATGAAATTGGCACATATATGTCCCTCTATATGGTGAACACCTATGAGTGGTTTCTGCGTAGCAAACGCAATGGCCTTTGCTGCAGATACACCAACTAAAAGGGCTCCAACAAGCCCTGGACCATATGTAACGGCAATTGCAGTTATATCGTCCAGTGTTACACCTGCTTCTTCAAGTGCCTTATCAATAACCTGGTTGATTTTCTCGATATGCTGTCTAGATGCTATCTCTGGCACAACGCCACCATATAGCGTATGGAGATCTATCTGTGAATGAATAACATTCGCCAAAACTTCTCTACCATTTTTTATAACTGCTGCTGCAGTTTCATCACATGAACTTTCTATTGATAATATTAAAACGTCTTCCATCTATATATTTCCCAAAATTCTATTTTTTATCATCTAACGCAAAGCCAAATATTTTCCAGTGGCCTTCCGGATCTTTTCTAAGAATATATATCTCTACTGTTGTCTGATAGTTAGTTCCCGACTTTAGTGTGTATGTGCAATTAAGCTTTGCACACTCATACCCCTCATGTGTAAAATAAACTACATCTGTTGCTGGCGTAACCGTACTGTCATAAATAGTAATGTTGCCTGATTTAAAAACCTTAATATCTTCCCTAAGTTTTTCAATATAATTACCCTGATTAGCAACTAATTCCATATCATATAGATTCTGGCAAAGCTCAGCCAGCTTTTCAAGTTCCTCGTCAGAATATGTATCATTGTAAAAACAAGCAGTTATCTCATTATAATACTTCACCACTTGCGTAGGTGTAGTAGGATACTCTTTGTATACGCTTCTAGCAATTAATTCCTGCGTATCTGTCATCTTAAGCGCCTGTTCTTCAGCTGCCTGCTGAGAGTTCAGTCTGTCATTACGGGACGACAAATAAGAATAGTACCCAATAATGAGTGCTATCATCATCGATATCAATATGGTGGCTTTTATTATTCTGCCACGATCCATCCCTGATCTCCTATCCGTCCCTGATTTTAATTAAGTGCCGTAATCTTTTTAGTCTTCAAATAATAAATCAACGCTTTTCCCATCCTTGCCTGGAAAGCTATTTTCAAATATCTTTTTAACCTTATTCATATAAGGTTCTGGTTTAATTAATGATGGGCTATAATGAGTTAACCACATCTCTTTAACTTCAGCCTTTTTTGCAAGCTGCGCCGCTTCATAAAAGGTCATATGTTTATGGGCTTTGGCTTTATCATCCATGTCATCCTCACCATACATACCTTCACAAATAAACAAATCTGATCCCTGTCCATTAACAACAATACTGTCTGTAGGTCTTGTGTCTGTAACGTATGTGACCTTAAGCCCTTTTCTCGCTGGTCCCATAACCATTTCCGGAGTATAAATAGTGCCTGAATCCTCTGTCACTGTTTCGCCATGCTGAAGCTTATTCCAATAACTAATAGGAATATTCAGCTCCCTGGCCTTACCTGCATCAAACTTACCAAGTCTGTCTACCTCAAGCGTATAGCCATAGCAAATAACATTATGATTAACCTTGAATGCAGTTACACGAAGTCCATCAAATTCAAATGACTGTGTGTTTCCATCTATTTCAATACAATTAACTTCAAATGGAAGTTCTGGTGCAATGGTTCTAAGCGATGAGACTACGCGTCCAACACCCTTAGGACCAATAATTGTTAATGGCTCTGTGCGTTCAGCATTGCCCATAGTAAGAAGCATTCCTGGCAAACCACTAATATGATCAGCGTGAAAATGCGTGAAACATATCACATCTATGGGCTTAGGGCTCCAACCCTTTTCCTTCATGGCTATCTGAGTTCCCTCGCCACAATCAATTAATATACTTTTTCCGTTATATCTGGCCATCAAAGCAGTTAGCCATCGATATGGAAGCGGCATCATACCGCCAGTTCCAAGTAAACATATATCTAACATAATAATCCTTTTATCTATCTACGCCAGTAAATGAGCGCATCCTCCTTTGGATTGTCATAAAATCCTGGCCGCTTGCCCTCACATATAAATCCCAAAGATTCGTATAACCTAATCGCAGGAACATTGTGTTCTCTAACTTCAAGTGTAAGACTGGTAATTCCCTGTGACAAAGCTTCTTCAAAAAGCGCACTAAGAACTTTTCTTGCAATGCCTCGGCCACGCACCTCTGAAAGTGTTGCGACATTAGTAATATCACCCTCGTCAAAACTTTTTATGACTCCAGCCATACCAAGAATCTGCCCATCAGCTTCTGCTACCATAAAAATGTAATTACCATCGCCTAGCGTTGCCAAAAAAGCATTCTCTGACCAAGGCTCTGAAAAACACTGTTTTTCTATATCGGCCACACTGCTAACATCCTCTTTTGTCATAATACGCACTTTAACTGCATCATATTCTAAACCAGGTGTTATATCTGACATCATTGATCCTTCTCTAATCGTTCACGTTCAGCCTGCGATAATCTAAGATAAACTGGAGCACTAGCATCCGCTGAAACAAGCTGTCCATCCAACGCTTTAGCTGATGCTAATAAAGCTACGCTTCCAGCCTTCTGTCTATTTCCAGTAAATGCTGCATACGAATATGGAACCTTAAGTTCCTTTGCTATTACATCTTTATAAACATCTATTCCATCACCTGTAAAAATGACATCACGTCCCATATCATTAAGCTTTGATATGAGCTCGTTAATATCAAGAGGTACTGGATCTATCAGAGTACTAAACTCATAACTATAAGGTGACTGTCCCTTTTTATTAAAAGTAAATACACCTGTGTAAACCTGGTCACGTCTCGCATCCATAATAGGGCAAATAGCTTCATTCATACCATAAAGGTTATAAGCCAATGCTTCTATTGTAGACACTTCAATAATAGGCTTTCCAAGCGCTAGTCCTAGCCCCTTGGCTGTTGCTGATCCAATACGAAGACCCGTAAACGAACCTGGTCCATTGGATATCGCAATTGCATCTACGCTCGCAAGATCAAGCTCCGTCATCTTTTTTATTTCATCAAGCATAGGCAGCAAAGTTTGCGAATGTGTTTTTTGATAATTGACGGTATATTCTGCTATAAGAGTATCATCTTCAGCTAAGGCCACGCTGGCTGTTAACCCTGAAGAATCTATTGCTAATATTTTCATTTGAATTCCTCTATACTAATGCTTCTATATTCAAAGCCCTTCTCTAAATCTTTCTTGATTTCGATTCTAGTATGAGCTTTCGGAATAAGTCCCTTCACTAAATCAGCCCATTCTATTAGACATACTCCATCACCATAAAGATACTCATCAAAGCCCACCTCGTACATCTCATCTTCATCTTCGATACGATACACGTCAAAATGGTAAAGTGGTAATCTTCCATCATCATAAACCTGAACTATTGTGAAGGTTGGAGAATTAATATACTCTGCAGTACCTATTCCTTCAGCTACGCCCTTAACAAATACTGTCTTACCAACTCCAAGATCGCCAATAAGAGTATAAACCTGACCAGGCTTACACTCACGGCCTATCTTAAGGCCAAGCTCATATGTTTCTTTTTCACTATATGTTTCAACTACCATTAATATCTAATTCTTACTTTCTTCGGATCCATATTCTCTGCAAATACTGCCACTAATGCAGGCAGCTTATCTCCAAGCTGTCTTCTTGGAAAAATAGATGCATTCTTTTTTCCTGTATATAAAACTATGCTCTGTCTAGTAGACACTGCTTTGACACATTTATCCCACTCTATTGTCTGAGATACGTCGCCCTGTGATACGGTGATTCCTTCAGAATTAAGAACATAGTCTAAAGGCTTTTTATATGCTTCTGTAAATTGCATGAGCTGCATTGAACGAAGCTTAAGTGAAATAGGCATATATAAGATAAGAATCACGCCTAATATAAGATACATAACTCTATCAACCCCAGGCTGAGCCAAGAACACCAAAACGCCTAATGCACCCAGACATGTACCAAGTATCCCTGCCGAAGTTGAATACGCATGATATACCAAATAATCGTAAAGAACATTGGCATTCATATTAACTGACAGCGTAATTTCTTTGCTTAATTCTTCTTCCATTTCTGCAACAACTCCTAATAAGCCTATATTATTAATCCTTAACTAATTTATTTTACCAAAAAAAGGTTTGGTGTGCAATTATGTACACCAAACCTTGTAAGCTAAACAAATTATATTTTCCTCATTAAATAATTGTCAATATGCTTCATGATTTGATAAAATATAGTCTGGAAATTATGAATATTAAAAGGGGACTAAAATGACCGACTCTAAAAATAAAGAACCAGAGAAAAGAAAGCACTCAAAAAAGAACCCGCTTCTTCCCGTAGTTATACTCCTAGGAATAACAACTTTAGCTTCTATCGGATTAAGCGTCTATACAATAAAGCATAATTCAGCAGAGAAAGAAAAACACGTTATCAGCGAAGATCCTAACGCAAAAGAATACACATATACTGAGTTCGAACTTAGTAACATGCTTACAGCTGCCAAGGACGAAGGTGCTGTTGAAAAAGAACAGGCCTTAAAAGCTTATATAAAGGAATATGCTTCAACAAAGGGTGCAAACCTGGCTGACCTTCTTAGGCATACCTATCCTGAATATGTAATCGTTCTTTCTAGCGGCGGATATAGATTCGTACCAATCAATGAGACGTATGAGCCAAATGGAATATCTCCTGATACACTTTTAATTGACTCTGATAATATTATCACTCAAAAAGTTGGAGATACTGTTAAATCTAAAAAAGGAATTGATGTATCAGAATATCAGGGGAAAATCGACTGGGAGCAGGTCAAAGGCGCCGATGTCGATTTTGCAATTATCCGTGCCGGATACAGAGGCTATGTAAGTGGTAAGCTCGTTGAGGACGCTGAATACATAAACAATGTTGAGGGAGCTCTTGAAAATGATATCGAGGTTGGTATCTATTTCTTCTCTCAGGCCATAACTAATGAGGAAATTGAAGAAGAGGTTGATACACTTCTTGAGCCTATTATCGAAGGTGAATATAAGATAACTGGACCAATTGTTATTGATATTGAAAAGGTTGATGGCAACAATTCAAGAGGAAATGCTCTTAGTCAGGAAGAACGTACAGCACTTACTCTTCACTTCTGTGATTACGTAAGAAGCAAAGGCTATGAACCAATGATTTATGGTAATACCTATTCTCTATTCGATATGCTTAATATCGATGAAATCCATGAAGAGAAGATATGGTACGCATTCTATGATACATATCTTTACTATCCATACAGACTTGAGATATGGCAGTATTCTGCCAAGCAAAGCATACCTGGTATAAAAGGCGATGTTGATATAGACATTATGTTCAACTGCTTTTAATCAGCTATTTTGATAATGATGCATACATTAAAAAAGGACTTCAATCGAAGTCCTTTTTTAGTTTATTCATTAGTTACTTTGATTCTTTCTTAATCTTCATCGTAAGCGAAATACGTTTCTTCGCAACGTCAACATCAAGCACCTGAACATCTACTATGTCACCTACACTAACTGCCTCAAGCGGATGTTTAATATATCTGTCTGTAATCTGTGAGATATGAACAAGTCCATCCTGATGAACACCTATATCTACAAATACACCAAAGTCAATGACATTACGAACCGTACCCTTAAGGACCATTCCTTTCTTAAGGTCTGTAAGCTCGAGAACTTCACTGCTAAGGATTGGAGCTGGCATATCTTCTCTAGGGTCTCTTGCTGGCTTTTGAAGTTCCTTAAGGATATCAGTAAGAGTAATCTCACCTATACCAAGCTCTGCTGCAAGCTTCTTTTTATCCTTAACTCTCTTCTCAAGGTCGCCAATTGATGATGCACTCTCGTTAGTCTTTTTATCGCTATCACCTGTATTATCATCGGCAAGTTTAACATTGGAACCATTTAATGCTGCTGCCAGTGCTGCTCCAAATACACTTCCTGTATTCTTTACTACAAACTGCTTTTCCTTTTTTGGAGCTCTATCTGCTTTGTTATCTTTTTTAGTCTCCTTTTTAGCCTCTTCCCTAGCCTTTTTCTGAGCTTCCACTACATCATCCATTGTAAAGGATAATGCTTCCATTAATTTGCTAACTGCATCGTAGCTTTCTGGATGAACACCTGTGGCATCGAGTGGATTATCTCCATCAGTAATACGCATAAATCCTGCACACTGCTCAAAAGCCTTAGGACCAAGTTTTGCAACCTTAAGAAGTTGCTTACGATTTGTAAATTTACCATTTGTCTCACGGTACTCGACAATATTCTTGGCTATTGGTTTTGATATACCTGAAATATACTCAAGAAGAGCGGCTGATGCTGTATTAAGATCAACTCCTACACGGTTAACGCAGTCCTCAACAACACCACTAAGTGCATCGCCAAGCTTTTTCTGATTCATATCATGCTGATACTGACCAACACCAATGGACTTAGGATCTATCTTAACAAGCTCTGCAAGTGGATCCTGAAGACGTCTTGCCATGGATGTAGCTGATCTTTGTCCCACATCGAAATTAGGGAATTCTTCTGTAGCAAGCTTACTTGCTGAATATACAGAAGCACCAGCTTCATTAACAATAACATACTGAACTGGTCGCTCAACCTCTTTGATAAGCTCTACGATTACCTGCTCTGATTCTCTTGATGCTGTACCATTACCAAGAGATATAAGATCTATACCATACTGTTTAATGAGTTTCTTAACTACTGCCTTTGATTCCTCAACCTTGTTCTGAGGTGCTGTTGGATAAATAACTGTAGTAGCAAGTACCTTACCTGTTGGATCTACAACTGAAAGCTTACATCCTGTACGGAAAGCTGGGTCCCATCCAAGTACTGTCTTACCAGCTATAGGTTGCTGCATAAGCAGCTGTTTTAAGTTCTTACCAAATACTGTAATAGCTCCATCCTCAGCCTTCTCAGTAAGCTCACTTCTAATCTCACGCTCTACTGCAGGAGCAATAAGGCGCTGATAACTATCGATAATTACAGCCTCAAGCACTGGTCTTGTAATATCGTTATTACCCTTAATAATCTTGCCTGCAAGGTAATCAATAATATTCTGCTCTGGAGCGTCAACCTTCACTACTAATACTTTTTCATTCTCGCCTCTATTAAGCGCAAGAACTCTATGGCCTGCTATTTTAGAAATCGCCTCTTCAAAAGCATAATACATTTCATATACACTTTCAGCTTTCTCATCCTTAGCCTTTGAAGAAATCTTTCCAGCATCAAATGTCAGCTTTCTAATGGCAGATCTGTTCTCTGCATCATCAGAAATCATTTCTGCAATAATATCTTTAGCACCATCAATAGCTTCTGCTGCATCCTTAACGCCCTTTTCTTCACTTACATACTGGACTGCTATTTCCTCTAAAGAAGTAGTTGTATTTTGTGCAAGAATAAGCTCCGCAAGTGGTTCAAGACCTTTTTCCTTGGCTATACTTGCTCTTGTTTTACGCTTTGGTTTATAAGGTCTATAGAGATCCTCGACAACAACCAGTGTCATCGCTGCTTCTATTTTTTCCTTTAGCTCAGGAGTCATTTTCTCCTGCTCTTCTATACTTGAAATAACTTGCGACTTTCTTTCTTCAAGATTACGAAGATAAGTAAGCCTTTCAAAAAGATTACGAAGAACCTCGTCATTAAGAGAACCTGTGGCCTCTTTTCTGTATCTGGCAATAAACGGGATGGTATTGCCCTCATCAATAAGCTTAACTGTGGCCTCTACCTGACTCTTTTTTACATCAAGTTCTTTTGCAATTACTTCATTAATATCCATCGAAATATCTCCTTAAAATCTAGTAATACTCGCCAAGAAATATTATAAAATATGGCAAGAAAAACGCAAGTTAGTTTTTGACCATCGCCTCCATTAATGATAAAATAGTAGTACTAAAATAGGAGTAGTATCGATGGACGCAAAACTAAAGAGACCACAACCAAACAATATGGCAAGCGCTGCTTGTGTTATGGGATTGCTTTCCCTGGTTCTTACACAAACCATCCTGATACCACTCGTTCTTGGTAGTGCGGCAATAATAATTGCCATTCTATCCAAAGGCTATAATACTAAGATGACTCCTCAGGCCAAAATTGGAACTGTTACTTCTCTTATAGGAATAGCAATCGCAGTTTTTTTATCTACTGCTTCCATATGGATGTATATGACAGACGATGCTTTTCGCGATGAGACCAATAAAACATTCCAAGAAATAACAGGTATGACTGTTGAGGAATACGCTAATCAGTTTTCGACAGAGTTACAAAATGAGGAATAAAAATGATCGGTGGCTTTAATATTATTGGATATGGCTACGGTTATGGCGATTACCAAAATGGTAATACACTATCACTCGATCCATTGTCCAGAGATGCACAATCGAATATTGATGACCCTATAAAGGGAGCCAGCAAAAAAACTGAGTGTCAGACATGTAAGAACAGAAAATATGTGGATGGCTCTGATGAAATGGTTTCATTTAAATCTCCTACTAAGATTAATCCAAGTTCTGTAGGTGCCAGAGTTATGAGTCATGAAAAGGAACACGTTGCCAATGCTTACAATAAAGCCGAGCAGAAAAATGGCAAGGTCCTTCAGGCAAGTGTGGCTTTAAAAACTGCTATATGTCCTGAGTGTGGTAAAGCTTACGTGGCAGGCGGTACTACAACCACAAAAATAGCCTATCCAAAAGATAACCCTTATGGTGCCAATATTAAATCCGCACAGCGAGATGCTATTGTTGGTTCCAATGTGGATGCTGCTGTATAAGGAAGACAATGATGAATACATCCATTAATTTATCGGAAATAACTGCCCGTGCACGAGGTAGACTGCAAGGTCACTATGGACAGGCACTTTTAATAACAATTTCATATTTCATATTTATGCTGTTTCTTGAAACAGTAGCCGAACTATTTAATCACGATACAAGCGTGCTTGCGTTCTCAATAGGAATCCTAGCTTCACTTGTTATCAGCGCGATATGTATCAAATATAAAATATCTATGGTAGCTTATTTCCTTGATATAGCAATTGGAAAAAAGCCTGTATCAAGCAATGTCTATAACAGCTTTATACGAGAAGGTGGCGGCAAATCAGGATTAGCAATTAGCCTCGCTGTATTCCAGCAGATATGTTATTTACCAGCATATATTATTGTGTATATGTTTGATTCTTCAAAAATCACTTATCAGATTATACTTCTTATAGCTTTGATTTTAGGAGCTCTCGTTTACTGGATAATCGATATCAGACTACTTCCTGCATACTACCTTGTATCTGATATTCCAAATATAAACTCTGCCAAAGCTATGGTGACAGGATTATGGTTATCACGTAAATATTTCTTTAAGATCTTACTTTTAAAGTTATATTTTATCCCTCTTACCTTGCTTGGAGTTTTGTCTTGTGGTGTTGGACTTTTATATGTATATCCATATATGTATACCTGCGAAGCAAGTCTTTACTTACAGCTATGTAATATTAAAGAAACAGATACTGAACAATAAAAAATAAATGGTTATGAAGCAATACTTCATAACCATTTTTTAATTAGATTAATATAATATCTATTCAATATTTTCTTCTAATAATCCCTGGCTCTTTTTCTTGAGATATGCATTGATATATCTATCAATATCACCATCAAGTACGCCATCAGCATTGGCACATTCTTCACCAGTTCTGTGATCCTTAACCATCTGATATGGTTGAAGAAAGTAAGAACGAATCTGACTACCAAAATTAATGGATTTAAGGTCACCCTGAATACCTTTAAGCTTGGCCTCCTCTTCCTGCTCCTTGAGTGCAAGGAGTTTACCACGAAGCATCTGCATAGCCTTATCTTTATTCATAT
>JAZRXF010000075.1:0-21211 GCA_045600085.1 Lachnospiraceae bacterium | reverse complement strand
GGAGGATTTTACTATGGCAAAATGGGTATGTTCAGTATGTGGTTACGTACATGAAGGAGATGAGGCACCAGAACAGTGTCCTGTATGTCACGTACCAGCTGAAAAGTTTAACAAGCAGGAAGGTGAAATGAAGCTTGCTGCAGAGCACGAATACGGTGTATATGCAAAGACAGTAAAGAATAACGATGCAATATCAGAAGAAGATAAGAAGTATATCTTAGATCAGCTTAAGGCTAATTTCCAGGGTGAGTGCTCAGAGGTAGGTATGTACCTTTGTATGGCAAGAATCGCTCATAGAGAGGGCTATCCAGAAATAGGTCTTTACTGGGAAAAGGCTGCTTTTGAAGAAGCAGAGCATGCAGCAAAGTTTGCAGAGCTTTTAGGTTCAGAACTTGAGCCAAAGATTAAGGAGACTACTAAGGATAACCTTGCATGGAGAGTTGATTGCGAGTTTGGTGCTACGCAGGGTAAGACAGATCTTGCTATGTGTTGCAAGAAGAATGGTCTTGATGCACTTCACGACACAATCCATGAGATGGCTCGTGATGAGGCCAGACATGGCAAGGCTCTTAAGGGTATGCTTGATAGATACTTTGCGTAAGTATTAAAAAAACTTGAAAATAATAAAATATTAATAATAGCGCCGGGCAAGCTCACTTGTTGTGGCGCTATTTTTTGTTTACTAACACATATAGTGGTAAATATGATAAAATTACACAAGATATGTACATAAAAGGGATATGGATGTAATACGCTTTTGATTTCCTTTTGGAGGTATTGAAATGATTAGGATTATTTCAGACAGTACTTGTGATTTATCACCTGATTTAATAGAAAAATATAATATTGGTATACTGCCACTGCATGTAGTGCTGGGGGAAGAAGAGCATAGAGATGGAGTGGATATTACTCCGGATGAACTGTATGTATGGGCTGATGCCAATAAAACTACGCCTAAGACTTCGGCACCATCAATGGAGGATGTTGAAAATCTATTTAAGCCCATATTAGATGCTGGCGATGAGATTATTTGTTTTACTATTTCGGCTTCTATGTCGACATGCATTAATTGTATAAAGCTGGTAACTGAAGAACTGGAGGCTGAGGACAAGGTTTCTATCATTGATTCGGCCAACCTCTCCACTGGTATAGGTCTTCAGGTTATTGAAGCAGCAGCTATGGCAGGTGAAGGCAAGGATAGAGCAAGTATTGTAGCTCAAATAGAAGCTATCAAACCAAGGGTGCGTGCTAGCTTTGTAGTGGATACACTTACTTATCTTCATAGAGGAGGTAGGTGCAGCGGAGTTGCAGCTATTGCTGGAACCATGCTTAGACTACATCCTAGTATTCACGTTGTAGATGGTGCCATGACTGTTGGGAAGAAATACAGGGGCAAATATGATAGCATCGTATTAAATTATGTAAAAGATATGGAAGAAGATATCAGAAAAGCCAAAGCTGAGAGAATCTTCATTACACATTCTGGTATAGAACAGGATATTATTGATAAGGTTAATAAATATCTTTCTGATATGGGGATATTTGGTGAAATACTTGTAACCAGAGCTGGAAGTGTTATTTCCAGTCATTGTGGATATGGAACACTTGGTGTACTGTTCATTCTAGATAAATAAAGCATAGCTATAATGCTTATTTTACGATATTAGGTGGATTTATATAAATGTGCGGAATTGCTGGATTTATTTCAGAATTAAATATAGACGATAGAAAGACCACTATTAAGTCGATGACAGACAGTATTATTCATCGAGGACCTGATGCTGAGGGCATGTGGATTGATGAACAAAGCGGTGTGACGCTTGGCCACAGACGACTTTCTATTATTGACCTGTCAGCCAATGGTAGTCAGCCTATGAAATCAGCTTCAGAGCGTTATGTTATCAGCTATAATGGCGAGATATATAATGCTCAGGAACTAAAAAAACATCTTGAGTCGAAAGGCTTTGCCACTACGTACCGCGGCTCATCTGATACAGAAGTTATCCTGGAGGCCTTTGATAAGCTTGGTATTGAAACCACTCTTAGCTTTATTAAGGGTATGTTTGCAATTGCTCTTTACGACAGGCAGGATAAAAAGCTTTACCTTACAAGAGACCGCGTAGGTGAGAAGCCATTATATTATGGTTTTGTGAATGGTTCTTTTGTGTTTGCCTCAGAAATACAGTGCTTCAAGTGCTTCCCGGGATTTGTAGGTGATATTAATCAGGATGCAGTTGTTGACTTTTGCCACTATGGATATGTACCTGCTCCAATGACAATATATAAGGGCATAAACAAGCTTATGCCAGGTTGTGTTCTTGAAATATCCACGCCGTTTAAGGAGCATAAGGTATGGCCTTACTGGGAAATGATAGAAGTAGCTAGGCGCGGTGAAAGTAGTCCATTCAAGGGAACTTTTGAAGACGCAGTGGAAGAACTGGACAGGCTTATGACAGAGTCAGTCAGAGGTCAGATGGTATCAGACGTTGCTCTTGGTGCTTATTTATCAGGTGGTATAGACAGTGCTTCAGTGGTTTCTATTATGACTAAGCTAAGTGCAGGCTCCGATAAAGTAAAGACCTTTACAATAGGCTTTGATGATAAGAAATACAATGAAGCAGAATATGCTAAGGACATTGCGAAGCACCTTGGCACTGATCATACAGAGCTATATGTTGGCGAGAAAGAACTCAAGGACGTTATACCAAAGCTTCCAGAGATATATAGCGAACCATTTGCGGATTCATCACAGATACCAACATATCTGGTTAGCAAGCTTGCGAGGGAAAAAGTTACAGTAAGTCTTAGTGGCGATGCTGGCGATGAACTTTTTGCAGGATACAGGACTTATGACAAGCTTCTTCCTGTTTGGAATAAAGCTAACAAGGTACCAGGTGGATTAAGGCACGTGGCTGGTAATATATTTACCAACGTCAATTTTGGAAGTAATAAAATATACCGCGGTGCACGATGTCTTAGGGCTGATAATATAGTCGAGATGAGAGGCGCCCTTGAGGTGACCAGTTTGTATAAAGACAAGGTGGCTGGGCGAGAGGTTGAGCTCGTTGATGATAAGCTGCTTAAAGGGCAGTTAGGCTCACTACTTCTTACAGATATGCTTCATTATCATCCTGATGATATTTTGGTCAAGGTTGATAGAGCTGGTATGGCTGTATCTCTTGAGAATAGAATACCAATGCTCGACAGGGATATAATCGAGTTCGCATTTTCGCTTCCGGATGAATACAAGCTCGTTGGAAACAATGGAAAGAGAGTTCTCAAATCCATGCTATATAAATATGTGCCAGAGGATATGATGAACAGACCAAAGAAGGGATTTTCAGTACCACTTACCAGGTGGCTTACAGAAGGCGATACTGCTTTATGGGCGGCAGAGCTTATGACATCAAGTAAGCTTGCTGATGCTGGTATTCTAGAGAAGATGTACGTAGAAAAGCTGTGGAGCAAGTTCAAAAAGGGACATGAGAATTCCCGATTCGTTTGGAACATTTTAATGCTAGAACAGTGGTATAGATATAATACAAAATAAATGAAGAATAATAACAAGAGCAGGAAGCTGATGAGTGGCGCCGAGCTACTTAGCTGGTTTCCTGCTATTATTACAATTATACAAATATGGCGTTTGTCGCTGGAACCGGGTTCGGTGTCCGAAGTGACCAGTGCACATGTGGCTTCCAACTATTATGTTAGAAGCTTTTTTGGCATAAAATTTCCAAGGTATGACGATGATCTTTTTTATGATTCGCCATACCACGATTTTATAAGAAGTCTCGCGCATGTATCGGAGTATGCATTTCTGGGAATATGTATTTATTTCGCAGGCAGTATGTGTAAGGTTCGTGGAAAGCTTCGTAGTATTTATAGTGTATTGATTCCTTGTATTATTGCGTGTATTGATGAGTGTATTCAGCTATTTGTTCCAGAGCGAGCTTTTGAGGTTAAGGACATTATTCTTGATATTTGCGGCGCGATAATCATAGTAGCCATATTGTCAGTGTTTAGTTCTCTTCGAAAGAAGTCTGAAATAAAGAATAAAAATAAGAATAATACAAATAAGAATAATACAAATAAGAAAAACGTAGAAGCGTGCAAAAAAGATAAGCTGCACATATTTGATATCATTATCGACAACATAAGCTTTGATCAGGCGATAGATAGAATCAAAGAGCTTTCAGGCGAAAAGAATGGAAGACATTATATAGTTACACCCAATGCGGATCATCTTGTTAAGCTTGAAAGGGACAGTGTATTTAAAGAAATATATGATAATGCTGATATGGTTGTAACTGATGGCACGCCGCTCATGTGGATTATGGATTCTATTGGGCATCCAATAGAGGAGAAGATTACTGGAGCTGATATGCTTCCAAGAGTATGTGAGATGGCAGCAGCTTCAGGAAGAAGTATTTATATAGTCGGTGCCGCAAAGGGTGTTGCAGGCAGGGCTTCAGATATACTGATGGAAAAATACGAAGGACTAAATATCATTGGAAGTATATCGCCAGAATCGGGCTTTGAAAATGACAAGGAGCAGTCAGCCCAGGTTATTAAAGCTATTAACGATGTGAGTCCTGACATATTAGTGTTTGCACTAGGTTCTCCCAAGCAGGAAAAATTCATATATGAACATAGGAATGACATGAATTTTGGTGTAGCACTACCATTTGGCGCAGCAGTTGACTTTGCTGCGGGTAGTGTAAGGCGTGCCCCAATATGGATGAGAAGGGCGGGGCTTGAATGGTTATATAGATTTATGCGTGAACCAGGCCGTTTATTTAAAAGATATTTTATCGATGATACCAAGATATTTACACTATTTTGGAAGTACAGAAAAGCAATGCTGGAGGCTAATAAGAGGTGAAACTGGTAATAGATCTTACAAGCTTATATGATCATATATCAGGTATAGAGCGTTATGCCATGGAAATTACCCTTGGTATGATAGAGACCCATCCAGAGATAGATTATATTCTTGTATTTAAAAATGAAATATATGCTCCATTCGTAAAAAGGTTAGAGCTACTTGGAATCGATTACAACGAATCGAGAAATATTACGATAGATGTACTAAGAGATAAATATAAAAATCGTTTCATATTTAGTCAGCTTGGCCTGACACTATATTTATACAAAACAAAGGCGGATGCATATTTATTCCTGGCTTTTCCAGAGCCACTTCTTTTTCTTAATAAGAATATGATTACTACCGTTCATGATATGAGTCCGTGGGATTGCTCAGAGACCATGAAGACAATTAGTAAGTGGTATTTTAGAATTTCGTGGCGCCATTCATTTTTGTTTTGCAGGAGAATATTAACAGTATCAAAGTTCTCAGCATCTAGAATAATGAAACTCGCCAGAGTAGCTAAAAACAGGCTTTGGCTTATTCGTGATGGTGTATCTGGTCGAAGAGCCACCAGTGCTGATATAGAGTATGCCAAGGAAAAGTATGGATTGCCAGATCGATATATTATGACTCTGTCCACCATAGAGCCAAGGAAAAATATGTCACTCCTAGTCAGGGCGTACAGCGAACTTATGGATGAAGGGTATGATCTTCCTGAGCTTGTACTGGTTGGAAGAAGTGGCTGGAAAAATGAAAGCCTTTTTGATAAATGCAGTAAAAAGGCCATGGAACACATTCATTTACCAGGTTATATAGATAACGAAGAACTGACAGGAGTATATGGCGGGGCAGAGCTTTTTGTATTTCCATCAATTTATGAAGGCTTTGGTATGCCTCCACTTGAGGCCATGAAGGCTGGTACAGTCATAGTTTCATCGGACGCAGCTTCCATGCCAGAGGTTATGGGAGATGCAGCCATTTATTTAAAAAATAATGATTTGGAAGATCTGAAGGATAAGATTAAGAAAGCGCTAGAACTTGATTCTATAAGGCGTAATGAAATCCTAATAAGTGGATTTGAAAAGGCCAGTGAATATAAGTGGTCAGCAGAGGCGGATAAGCTTGCTAGGCGCTTACTCAATTTGTTTTGCTAAGGAATTAATGTGGATGAAAACTATAGTAATAGATGGTGAAGTGCTGTGTGAAAACAGGATGGATGGTATTCACCGATTCATGATAGAGACACTTGGGAGAATAGATAAGCTTCTTCCAGGTAGTGGTTTAGACATAAAACTCGTTCATAGTAAGGGACGAAGTATTCAAAATCTTAAGCTTGAAAATATTGAAGTAGTTGACCTTGGTTGTCCTCATAAAGGTATGAAGCATCTGGCTCTGCCACAGTATGTTAAGAAGCAGGGTGGCATATACTGCAGTATGAGTAATGATGTTATTCCTTATAAAAAAAGCATCATTACTATCATGGATCTTATTCCTCTATCGCCACTAGCTAAGTATCCGGCTAAAAGCCTTTTTCATATGAAAATGGTATATGCCAGAATGAAAAAGTATGCTGGCAGGGTGGTAACAATATCGAATGAATCAAAAAATGATATTGTCAATAAACTTGGTATACCAGAAAGCAAAGTGACGATAGTTGGAACAGGCTATGAGCACATGGACAGAATAAAGGCTGCAGCTGGAGTCCTTGATAAGTACAATCTTAATGAGAGAGGCTTTTATTATGCTATGGGTAATCAGTACCCATACAAGAATTTTGAATGGGTAAGGCAGGCTGCCAAGAGAAATCCAGGAGAGCAGTTTGTAGTTGCAGGCAAGGTTACCAATATTGAGAGTCATGTTGATGATAGTGATAGTAACCTTATGTATGTTGGTTATATCTCGGATGAGGAGCATAAAGCTCTTATTAGTAGTGCCAAGGCGTTTATTCATCCATCAAAGCTTGAGGGTTTTGGAATACCACCACTTGAGGCACTAAGTCTTGGAACACCGGTTATTATTGCGAAAGCTTCATGCTTGCCAGAAATATATGGCGATACTGCTCATTATATAGACCCGGATAATTATGATGTGGATCTTAATGAGCTTATGAAGGAAACTGTCGAGGCACCAGATAAGCTACTAGCAAAATACACATGGGACAATGTGGCTAGAGACTGGATGAAGATATTTAAGGAGACCGAATTATAAAAAATAGTAGTTTAATAGCACAACTTAATATGAAAGATAATTCAGGCTCAAGTAAAAATCTGGCCATAGTGATATGTAATTATAATGGCAAAAGTGACACCGTAAAGTGTCTTGAAAGCCTTAATAAATCGAGCTATAGAAATTTTGAGGTATATCTTGTGGATGATTGCTCAGACAATGACGAAGAGAAGCTTGATAAATCATTTATGAGTGAATATAGGGATAAGTATTTTTATTCAATAGATGTAGTATATACTCCAGAAAATATGGGCTTTGCTGGGGCCAACAATATTGGTATCAGTCAGGCACTTAAGAATGGACCAAGATATATTGCGCTACTTAACAATGACACAATCGTCGAAGAGGATACACTTGAGATACTTGTATCAAGATTAAATAATAGTTCGAGAACTGTGGTAGCGCCTAAGATTCTCAGTATGGATAAGGAGTCTAAAATATGGTCTGCAGGCGGCAGGTTAGATGACAAGCTGAAGATTCCCGTTAATATCGGAGCAGGATGCGACGATGATGGTAGCTATGATACAGAGAAGGAATGCTTCTTTCTGCCATTTTGTGCGTGTATCATACCGGCCGAGGTTTTTAGCGAAGGCGTAGGTATGCTTGACGAAAGCTACTATATGTACAGTGAAGATGTGGATTATTGTATAAGGCTTCAAAGAGCGGGCTATTCGCTCTTATATATTCCAGAAGCACGTATATTTCATAAAGGAGGTGCCTCGGGAGTAAGTGATGGCTCAGATAGTCTTTACTATAGTGTCCGCAATGAATGCATACTTCGTGATAAATATATGAAGGGCGGTAAAGCCTTTAATGAGCAGCTTCTGACTAACCAGAAATATAAATACTACGCCAAGAAGGTTGCAGGACGTGACTGTAGTAATAATAAGAAAATGATAGAAGCTATAGAAGCCTGGAAGCAGGGAGAGAGAGGAAAGCGTGGCTGATACGTATATATGCGAAACTTCATATCATCTGCTTATCACTTTGGTCAAGGTTCTTCTGGTGCCATCGAAGGAGTACAAGCTTATCCTTCTTACAGGCGATACTCTTGGTCAGGATATTATAGATAGGCTGGAAACTTCAGGTTTATTTACAAGCATCACTAAGCTTGATGGCCTTCATAAATATGACGCTATGCTTGATTATTCAGCACCTTTTATTGTAAGAGGTCGTAGTCTTAAAAAGCAGGTCGAAAAATATGTGAAGTGGGATTACAACTCTTCTGATGATTATTATCTATATAATGATGTCAGTATGATAGGAAAGTGGTTTAATGCTGAAAAGATTAAGTACCATCTAATAGAGGACGGACTAGATACGCTTACTCTTCCATCAGTTCATAGTAATAACTATCCAGAAAGTAAGTGGAAGCGTAGACTGCGTATGCTATTTAATGCAGGTTTTTACAGCTTTGGAGAATCTAAGTTTACCAGTTCCATTGAGGTCAATAATAAAGAAGGCCTCCAGTTTGACGTAAAAGGTAAGAATATAATCGAGGTTCCAAGGAAGCAGCTTTTTGATGGACTTGGTGCTGCCGATAAGGAGAAAATATTATCTATATATCTGTCAGATTCTGAGAAGAAGGATGTTATGGATAAGCTTAAGAATGCTAAGACCACTGAAGATATAAATGATAATAATTCGATTAATTCCGTAAGCCTCTTATTAACTCAGCCTCTGGGATACGATAAGATAACCTCTTATGAAATTCACGAGGAATTTTATAAAGATATAGTAGAAGAGTACGTGGAGGGACAGCTTATAATAAAACCTCACCCACGTGATGATTTTGATTATAACAAGATGTTCCCTGAGGCAGTAGTTATAGATTATCCATTCCTGCCAGTTGAGGCGCTTGGCTTCCTGCCAGGCATTAATATTAATAAGGCAATAACCTGGTGCTCAACCTCTATAAGCGGAATTAGCTTCTGTGACAATAAAGTATACCTTGGCATAGATTACATCACACCGTACCTTAAACGCGACAACTTCGAATCAAAGTGGCACCTTGCCGCAAGCTTGCTGGCTAAATAAAGCCCCTTTTGCTTGTTGACTGAGCTAGTTATCGTTTTTATAAAAACCAGTGTGTCGTGAATTTTACATGTTCTGCCGCAGACCCGTTTTGGTCGTCGGCACTTAATGAGCGGCTCGCCGCGAATTTAGTACCGCTACGGCCAAAACGGAGTGGGAACGCGTCTGAGACAGAATATGTAAAATAAAAAACGACACACGGAATATTTGTGACATACATAGATACTATAGACATATGCAAACTATAAAGAAAATATCCTCCCTTCTTTCGAAAAGGGAAAAAAGTAAAATTGCATATTTGGTGATTCTTATGGTTATAGGAGGATTCCTCGAGCTACTAGGAGTAGCTGGTATATTTCCTCTTATCTCAGCTATTACAGAGGGGCGAGTAAGTGATATTAGTAATATCATCATGCTTTCCCTGGGACTTCTGTGCGTATATGCTGTTAAGAATCTGTTCCTTATGTATATGTATAGTCAGGTATATAAGTTTGTTTATGATGGCCGAACCTGGCTTGCAACGAGACTGCTCGAGCAGTATATGAAGGAAGACTATGAGTTTCATCTTGGACGAAATATGGCTGTTATTCAAAGGGCAGTTCGTAGTGATGTGGATGGTTTTTATCACCTTGTAAGATGCCTGCTCCAGCTTTTGTCGGAGCTAATAATATGTGTAGTACTTGCAACTCTATTATTTGTTTCGGATTTTTGGATGGCTCTATTTTTAGTTGCACTTCTTGGACTATGCGTAAGCACAGTAGTTGTTATATCTAGAAAGAAGGCAAAGAAGCTTGGCGAGGATGATATGGCGGCTGCTTCCAAAATGAATCAATGGCTTATGCAGGGTATTGGTGGTATCAAGGAAATTAAACTTCTCGGAAGAGAGGATTATTTTGTTAAGTCATTTAAGGAATATAGTGATTGTTCATCGGATAATCAAAGAAGGCAGCAGGTTTTGATACAGCTACCAAGATTACTCACAGAGACAGTGAGTATAGGTGCGGTGCTTCTATGGCTGGTTATTGCTGCGTCGAGCGGAATGAATCTTTTATCAATAGTACCAACACTGGCAGTATTTGCACTGGCAGCATTTAGACTGTTACCATCAGTTGGTAAAATCAATGGTCTTCTTGCTGATTACAATTTTTATAGACCAAGAGTAGATTTTATCTACGAGGATATGCATGGTGTAATGGATGTACCAGCTTGCAATAAATCTTATGATAAGATTATTAGCTTTAATGAAAGCCTTGAACTAGCTGATGTATCATTTGCGTATGCAGGTACAGATAAATATATATTAGATAGTGTGTCACTTAATATCAAAAGAGGTGAATCTATTGGTATAGTCGGACCATCAGGTGCAGGAAAGACAACACTTGTTGATGTAATAATGGGACTTCTTAAGATAAGTGGTGGAGACATTAAGATAGATGGAGTGTCTATATATGATGGACTTTCCACGTGGCAGAAGCTTATAGGCTATGTACCACAGAATATATATTTATCAGATGACAGTATTAGACATAATATTGCATTTGGTATTGCTGACGAAGAAATAGATGATGATAGAATTAAAGAATGTATAAAGGATGCCAGGTTATCGGAGCTTATAACAGAGCTTCCAGGCGGCATAGAAACTATAATAGGTGACCGAGGAATCAGGCTTTCCGGTGGACAGCGCCAACGTATAGCCATCGCAAGGGCACTATATTTTAATCCCGAGGTGCTGGTTCTTGATGAAGCAACCTCAAGCCTTGATAATGATACTGAGGCAGCAGTTATGGAAGCCATAGAAGCTCTTCATGGCAAAGTAACTATGATAGTGGTCGCCCATAGGTTATCAACTATAGAGAAATGTGATAAAGTATACAGGGTAGAAGAGGGAAAGGTTACTAGATAATATTAACGTGAATAATCGTGATAATAATAAATCAAAAAAAGCATTAGTTATAGGTGCTGGTGGATTTGTAGGGAAATATCTTGCCCACCACCTGCATGACGATCTTGGTATGGAGGTATGGGCCACAAAGCTTCCAGGTGAGGAGCTTGGCGAGGTTCCAGCTAAAGTCAGGGACCTTGATATACTTGGCAAGGAAGCAATTGTTGATCTTCTTTTTGAATCAAGACCGGATTATATTTTCCATCTTGCGGCGCAAAGCTCAGTTAGCGTGGCGTGGTACAATCCACAGCTTACTATTGATACTAATATCAAGGGTGCAGTAAATGTTCTTGATGCAGTGAGAGAATTGTTTTATAAACCCAGAATAGTTCTTGTGGGCTCTGGTGAGGAATATGGTTATATTGAGCCAGGAGAAACTCCTATACGTGAGGATCATAAGACTGCACCAGGCAATATATATGCGGCTACAAAGGCTTGTCAAAACATGCTAGGAAGTATATATTCTAAGGCCTATGATATGGAGATAGTTATGGCTAGGTCCTTTAATCATGTTGGACCAAGACAACCATCTATATTTGTGGTCTCAGACTTTTGCAAGCAGGTGGCCGAGATAGAAGCAGGCATGAGAGAGCCTGTCATGTATGTAGGTAATTTATCGGCAAGACGTGACTTCACAGATGTACGAGATGTTGTCAGAGCTTATGCTCTTCTTGCAATGAAAGGTGAAAAGGGCGAGACCTATAACGTAGGGCGCGGTAGTGCTTTTGAAATAAGAGAGGTCCTTGATAAAATCATTGCTCTGTCCAACAAGGATATTAAAGTAGAGATAGATCAGGCCAAGATAAGACCAGTCGATGTTCCAATCATCGAGGCTGATATTAGTAAGCTTACAAAGGCCACAGGCTGGGAACCAAGGATATCAATGGAGAATACTCTAAGTGAAGTCCTTGAATACTGGAGAAATACAGTAACTAGTAAGGAAAACGTTGACCTCGACGATGTATTTCTCAAGAAGTATGGTATATCGAGAGAGGATTATATTCTTAATAGAAAGTTTAATAAGGCCAAGGAATTACTTAGATTTACAATCAAGAGTATTGATGAAATAGTAGTAGAGTCAGGTATTGGCGAAGGTGACCTAAGAAGAATGCTTCAGGAAACCGAGAAAATGACACCAGAGGATTATAGAAAGAAATGGGCTCAGTGGATTAAGAGCTAGGAGGAGAAATATGAAGGTAACAGCACTAATTATGGCAGGTGGTAAGGGTGAAAGATTTTGGCCAAGAAGCCGTACTAGTAACCCAAAGCAGTTCTTATGTCTTACAAGTGATGGCAAGACTATGATTCAGAAAACAGTAGAAAGAATAAGCCCACTTGTTGCACCAGAAGATATTTATATTGCAACAAATGCATCGTACAAGAGTCTAGTTATGGAGCAGCTTCCTCAGCTTCCAGAGGAGAATATTCTTTGTGAGCCAGTAGGAAGAAATACTGCGCCATGTATTGGACTTGGAGCTGTTCATATCAGAAAGAAGAATGAAGATGCAGTTATGCTTGTACTTCCAAGTGATCATCTTATCAAGTTTGAGGATATGTACGTTGATGTACTTAAGGATGCTGTAAAGGTGGCTAGTGAAGATGGAAGTAACAATCTTGTAACTCTTGGAATCACTCCTAACGCTCCTGAAACAGGGTATGGTTACATTAAGTTTAATACTGCAGAAAAGAAGGGCGCAGCCTATACTGTAGACAGATTTGTTGAGAAGCCTGACCTTACTACAGCCAAGGGTTATGTGGAGTCAGGAGAATATATGTGGAACTCAGGTATGTTCGCATGGAAGATTTCTACAATCTTAGGATCAATGGAAAAGCATCTTCCAGATTTATACAAGGGACTTCTTGAGATAGAAGCTTCTATTGGAAGAGACGATGAAGATGAGGTTCTTGGAAGAGTGTTTGAAGGTCTTGCATCTGAGTCTGTAGACTATGGTATTCTCGAAAAAGAAAAGAATATCTATGTTATTCCTGGTAATTTTGGATGGGATGATGTGGGTTCATGGTTATCAGTAGAGCGTATTAAGGATAGAGATGATAATGGTAATGTTATCTCAGGGAATGTTGCTGTTATTGGAACAAAGGATTGTATTATTGAGGGTAACAAGAAGCTTATTGCACTTGTTGGACTGAAGGACCTTGTAGTTGTTGATACTGATGATGCAACACTTATCTGTTCTAAGGAAAAGACAGCTGATATCAAGAAGGTACTTGAGAACCTTCGAAATACTGACAGAAAAGAATATTTATAATTTTGAGTTTTTTAGAATCTTTCCAGACAACTGTATTTTTTGCTTTATGGTTAGTTTTTGTGCCACTCTTCTCAGGTGTACTTTTAGTAAACGTAGTTGAGAAGAAGCATAAAAGACCAAGCTCAATATATCTTGCCGGCTGGCTATTTATGATAAGCGTATTCCAGCTGGTAGGAACTTTTTGTGTGCTTACGGGAAAGACACTCACAGATGTTTCAGACTTTTTTTCAGTAATAATGTTCATTTGCTCAGTTATAGGCTTTTTACTTGTTGTCTTCGGTATGGTCAACAGAACGTTTTACGAGAATTACAGCTTTCATAATATTAAAAATATATCTATCGCTAATAGACTGACATGGCTCTTCTTTATAGCTCTTTTAGCAGGCCAGGTCTTTATGGCTTATTATTTTAATACGCCAAATGGTGATGATGCATATTATCTGTCAGTAGCTAATATGGCTGATAAATTAGACGAGTTATATATAAGAAGTCCATATATCGGATATCTTGAGGGACTGCATTTGCGTCATGCATTATCGCAGTTTCCTATTTTCTATGCGTTTCTTGCTAGGGGGAGCCATTTGCATGTGGCCATTGTTGCACACAGTATTATGCCTCCAGTTCTGATTATTGTTACCTATCTTATTTATTATAAGATTGCCAGTGCGCTTTTTAATGATGATGAAAGTAAGGTGCCAATTTTTATGGTACTTATTTCGGGAGTGCAGATATTCGGTGCATCATCAGAATATGCCAGTGAGGTGTTTTTCCTCACAAGAACATGGCAAGGAAAATCAATGATAGCCAATATAGCTATACCGGCCAGTATACTTTTAATGCTTCGTATTAGTAAACGTACGCAGCGAAGTGCAACTGGTGCAAAGTATTTTGATAATAGATGGATGGGCTACTGTTTTCTCCTTGGTCTATGCAATTTGGTAGGTGGTTTTGCAAGCTGTCTTGGATTATTACTTCTTGCTATTTATGAGGCAATAGTTATACTTACCATTTCGGTTCGAAACAAAAGGCTTGGAGTATTAATCGGGGGTATACTAGCCAACATCCCAAGCGCGGTATATATACTGATATATATGTTTGGTGGAACAAGATAGAAAAATAAAACACAGAAGAAATATAAAAGAAGAAATAAAAAAGAAATAAAGAAAGCAATAAATAAAAAAATAGAAACTAAGATATAAGATAGATACGTGGTAAAGAATAGAGAGATACATGTTTAATTTTGGCAATATCATAGCTGAATATTCTAGATACACAGGCACTGGTATTTTTATGGTGCTCTTCTTTGTGTGCCTGGTAGTAATAGCTATCTCTGATAAAAATTACAGCAATAGAACGGTGCTCCTATTTGGTTCATTGTTCACGCTTATTCTTATATTTTTCCCAGTCATGTATTATTTGTATACGAGGTTTGTTGATGTCAATACATACTGGCGTATGTGGTGGCTTGTACCAATGGGAATAGGACTTGCATATGTTGGAACTAATCTTATTAAAGATCACAGAATTACGGGATTTTTGTTGGCATTCTTCATATTTATCCTGGGAGGCCGATTGGTTTATACATCCAATCCTTTCTTTGGCAAGGCAGCCAATCCTTATAAAATCGATGGAACAGTCATGAGCCTTTGCGACTATCTTGATGAAGTGGAAGAGGATGAGATTGTGGTTGCAGTTGCTCCAGAACTATTAACCATAGTTCGTCAGTATGATCCATATCTTTACATGCCTTATGGCCGTGAGCAGCTAGATATTAACTGGGGTAATAACTGGGGCTATAGTAACAAGTTTTATGAAGTTATGTGTGATGATAATGTGGACTTTTTAAAGCTTAAGGAGCAGTGTAGTGCATTTGATACCAAGTATTTGATTATTAATAATCTTAAGACTTATATCAATAGTCCAGAGGAGTATGACTTCAAGTATCATGTGACAATGGGAAACTACGATATATACAGTTATGAGGGGTATTAACTGTACGTTGACAGTAGGTTTCATAATAGGCTATAATTAATGGTCGACTAGAGTATATTGACAAGTACTATTTATTGTATAGTTGTAATATTTATATAAAGGAAGGGATACACCATGGCAGAAGGTAAAAAGTTACTTACAAGAGAAGGCTTAAAGAAATACGAGGAAGAGCTCGAAGAACTCAAGTTTGTTAAGCGTAAAGAAATCTCACAGAAGATTAAAGAAGCACGTGAGCAGGGTGACCTCTCCGAGAACGCAGAGTATGATGCAGCTAAGGACGAGCAGAGAGATGTTGAAGCTCGTATCGAAGAACTCGAGAAGCTCCTCAAGAACGTTGAAGTTGTTGATGTTGAGTCAGTAGACGGTAAGGTTACTAAGGTATCATTTGGATGTACTGTTAAGGTTACTGATCTTGAACTCAAGGAAGATATGGAATATACAATCAAGGGTGCTAGTGAGGCAGACAGCCTTAACGGAAGTATTTCCAACGAGTCACCACTTGGTATTGCACTTATCGGTGCTAAGAAGGGTGAGACAGTTGAAGTTGAGTGCCCAGCTGGTGTTATTAAGTACAAGATTAAAGATATCTGGATGGATTAATTTTAATAGTTATTATGAATTTAACCTCGGCAGTAATGCCGAGGTTTTTTGTCCCCGTTATAAAACAAGCATTGTCGAAGGTTAAATACAACAAAATTTGATTAGTTGAAATCACTATTCAATGCGAAAATGAAGTAAGAAAAAACTTGGAGAGACGTAGTTTTTAATTGGAGGTTAATATTAATAATGGAAAGATCAAAGGTATATTTTACTGATTTTAGAACAGCCAATGGAGTTGGACTCCCTGAGAAGCTTAAGAAGCTTTGTCGTATGGCAGGCTTACAGACAATGGATTTGGATAACAAGTTTGTTGCAATTAAGATCCACTTTGGTGAGCTTGGTAACATAGCTTACCTTCGTCCTAACTATGCCAAGGCTGTTGCGGATCTTGTAAAGGAAGCAGGCGGTATGCCTTTCCTTACAGACTGTAATACACTTTATCCTGGTTCTAGAAAGAACGCTCTCGAGCACCTTGACTGTGCTCAGGAGAATGGATTTAATGAGACAACAACAGGTTGTCACGTTATCATAGGTGATGGTCTTCGTGGTACAGATGATGTAATCGTACCAATTGAAGGTGGTGAATACTGCAAGGAAGCATATATCGGAAGAGCAGTTATGGATGCCGATGTATTTATCTCACT
This sequence comes from Lachnospiraceae bacterium, assembly GCA_045600085.1. Lineage (GTDB taxonomy): Bacteria > Bacillota > Clostridia > Lachnospirales > Lachnospiraceae > NK4A136. The sequence continues at coordinate 4,639 of JAZRXF010000075.1, read as the reverse complement.
TAACCATTTCAAGGGCCATGAGTGTACAGGTTTTGGTGGTGCTCTTAAGAATATTGGTATGGGCTGCGGTAGCCGTGCTGGTAAGATGCATCAGCACAATCAGGGCAAGCCAGTGGTTAATGAAGAGCTTTGCAAGAATTGTAAGAGATGTGCCAAAGAATGTGGTTCGGATGCTATCTGCTATGATTCAGGCGTTGCGGTAATAGATCATGACAAGTGTAAGGGCTGTGGTAGATGTATCGGTGCGTGCGCATTTGATGCTATTCACAATCCATTTGGCAATGCCAATGAAATACTTGGCTGCAAGATTGCTGAATATACCAAGGCTGTTATTGATGGACGTCAGAACTTCCACGTTAGCCTAATCGTTGATGTATCACCTAACTGCGACTGTCATAGTGAAAATGATGCACCTATCTTACCTAATATTGGTATGTTCGCTTCATTTGACCCAGTCGCACTTGATCAGGCCTGCGTTGATGCCTGCCTTGCCGCTGATCCAATGCCTAACTCTCAGCTTTCTGATAATATCAGAAAGCCAGGATGGGAAAAGCAGGAGGATCACTTCAAGAATAGTAATCCTAATGTACGCTGGAAGGAAACCATCGAGCATGCTGAGAAGCTTGGAATTGGTACAAGAGAGTACGAATTAATTAAGATGAAATAAATATATTACTTAATGATATATACAACGTATAGTTATCGTAAGTATCAACAAAAAGGAGGGCGAGAGTCTTCCTTTTTTAGTTCAAAATGTTGTATAATCGAATTATCTATATTCAACGGAAAGGATATATTAATCCAATGAAAAAGAACATATTAAAAATAATGTTAGCGATAGGTGTGGTAGCACTTGTAACTGGCTGTGAGAATCGTCAGGAAGTAAGAGAAGAGCCACCAACAGCAATTAGCGCAGATGAGGTGGATGCTACTGGCGAGACAGATACTGCAGAACCAGCCGGGGCAGCAGAGAACTTACTTGCTAATGGCGACTTTACTAATGATAGCGAAGGCTGGGGAGTATACACAGAATCTAATGGTGAGGGTAGCTTTTTAGTTGATAATGAAGTTGGTTCTTACTATCTTAAGACCCTTGGTAGTGTTCAGCATGCTAACCAGCTTTATTACGATGGTTTCAATCTTCAGCAGGGCGGTGTGTATGAGTTTTCCTTTGATGCATCAGCTACCATAGAAAGACCAGTTGAAGTACGTCTTCAGATTAATGGTGGTGACTATCATGCATATGCTGGTGAGATAATGAACGTTACTAATGATATGGCCACATATTCATTTACATTCACTATGGAAGAGGCATCCGATCCAGCTCCAAGACTTTGCTTTAACCTTGGTCTTTTTGATGATTTTTCTACTGATGAAGCCCAGGTTATTGCTTTTGATAATGTTTCACTTTGTTTAATAGATGGAAGCAACGTGGTTGCAGGTGGTATGCCAGGTGATTCGGGTATGAATATTAATGTTAATCAGGTAGGTTATTTAACAGGCGCAGCCAAGACAGCTATGGTCAGAGAGCATAGCGTTGGCGATGAATTCAAAATTGTTGACGGCAGTGGAGCAGTTGTTTTTGAAGGACAGCTAACAGATGAGATTACATCTGATATTGTTGGTGAGACAGTATGCAAGGCTGACTTTAGCGAAGTAAAGACAGCTGGTACCTATAAGGTCGTAGTAGGAGATGAGGAGTCTTATGAGTTTAAGATAGGTGATGATGTATACGATGAGCTTGCTGTAGATGTTGTAAGATTCATGTTTACACAGCGCTGTGGTATGGAGCTTACAAGCGATCAGGTTGGCGCTGTTGCTCACGGTGCTTGTCATACAGAAATGGCTACTATATATGGAACAAGTGATAAGAAAGATGTAAGCGGTGGCTGGCATGATGCTGGTGACTTTGGTAAGTATGTTGTTCCTGGTGCTCAGACAGCCATGGACCTTATGCTTTGCTATGAGAATAATACTAAGCTTTGGGATAACGATGCTATGGGTATTCCAGAAAGTGGCAATGGTGTTCCTGATATTCTTGATGAAACAAGATATGAGCTTGAGTTCTTACTTAAGATGCAGGATGAGACTACTGGTGGTGTATACCATAAGGTGACAACCAAGGCCTTCCCAGGCTTCATAATGCCAGATGAAGACAAGGATGAGCTTGTTCTTTCACCAATATCTACAACAGCTACTGGTGACTTTGCAGGTGTTATGGCCAAGGCTTCTATGGTTTATGCTTCATACGACAAGGCATTTGCAGATCAGTGTCTTGCAGCAGCAGTCAAGGCATACGATTATATGGATGCTAATCATGGCAAGGGAGGCTTCCACAATCCTAGTGATATTTCAACAGGTGAATATCCTGATGAAGAAGATATAGATGAGCTTTACTTTGCAGCAGCTATGCTTTACGCAGCAACAGGTGAGGCTAAGTACAAAACACAGGTTGACAGTATCCTGGCATCATCAGTTCCTATGGGATACGGATGGGTTGAAATGGGTGCTTACGGAAGCATGCTTCTTGAGGATAATGACGCAGTTAAGAAGGCTATTATAGCTGAGGCTGATAGATTTGTGGAGAATGCCAAGACAGATGGTTATGACTGTTCACTTGGACTTGATGGTTACTGCTGGGGTAGTAACCTTGGTGTATGTAACAATGCGAGAATCCTTTTGTGGGCAAGTGAGCTTACAGGCGATAGCAAGTACTCAGACCTTGCTATGAGACAGCTCGACTACCTTCTTGGTGAGAACAGCCTTTCAATGTGCTTTGTAACAGGTTATGGTTCGCTTTGTCCAGATGATACACATCACAGAACGTCATCAGCAACTGGAAGTACAGTAAAGGGTATGCTTGTTGGTGGTCCAAACAAGGGTCTTGAGGATCCATATCTTGCCAATGTATGTCAGGGTCTTCCACCTGCCAAGTGTTATGCTGATAACCAGCAGAGCTATGCTTCCAACGAAGTAACTATCTACTGGAACTCACCACTTGCAGTGCTTCTTACAGAGCTCATGCAGTAGTGATAAAGAAATGACTTGATTTAGGAAGTAATTATTATGACAGATTTAGAGAAGGCAAGAGAGTTTTTTGCTGGAGATATATTTGCGACCTCCACATCGGGTATAGTTATTGATGAGGTTGGTGACAGATATGCTAAGTGCAGTATGAAGATTGATGAAAGGCATGTGAATGCAAGAGGAACAGTTATGGGAGGAGCAATCTATACCCTGGCTGACTTCACCTTTGCAGTAGCGGCCAATCATCAGAATCCTGGTACTGTATCGGTGGTAGGACAAATATCTTATATGGGAGTGGCCAAGGGCGATACCCTTATAGGTGAAAGTCATTTAATCAAGGACGGACGCAGTAATTGTTTTTACAATATTGATATAACTGATAACCTTGGTAACAAGGTGGCATCAGTATCAATGAATGGAGTACATTTAAATTGAGAAAAACTAAGTCTAAAAGAAGAATAGCGGTGTTTGGCAATGGATTTAATGGAAGTAATCTTGGAGGCTTCATGGAGGGCCTTACAGAGGCTTTTCCTCCTAAGCATGCCGACTTCTTTCTATTTATGAGTCATGCTGCTTATGGGCATGATGAGACTCAGAAGAAAGCTGAAAATTCAATATTTGATCTTCCAGATCTCAAGACCTTTGATGCGGCAATTATCTATGGTCCGGGACTTAATTTTGTTGAAGCCATAGAAAAGCTGTGTGAAAAGTGTGCTGAGGCTGAGATACCAACAGTTTCAGTTGGAATTAAGGATGACAGATTTTCCAATATATCTGTGGATAACTATAGTGGTATGTATGATTTAGTGGAGCATTTGATAGTCAGTCATGGTGTGAAAAATGTTTCATTTATAGCTGGCTCCAAAGAGAATGAAGATTCTAATGCAAGACTTCAGGCTGTTATTGATGGGCTTGCCAAGCATGACCTTGAGCTTAAAAAGGAGAATCTTCACTACTCAAACTGGTCTATTCAAGATGCAGCAGAATATATTGAAGGGCTCATAAAGGAAAGAAAACCAGAGGATTATCCTGACGCAATTATTACAGCCAATGATATGCTTGCAATGTTCGTGGTAGCTCAGCTTAATAGATTTGGATTTAACGTACCAGATGATTTTATAGTTTCAGGATTTGATGCGACTTCGGACAGTCAGGTATTTTATCCTTCTATTGCAACTGTTGATCAGAATCAGAAGGAAATAGGAAGAGCAACAGCCGAGGCATTAATGAATCAGCTTGTTACAGGTGAAAAGGATGACAGGCTGATAAAATGTACTGCTTTTCCAGGTGAAAGCTGTGGATGTATTAATTGTAGAGGCGAGGATGAAGCTAGGCGTTCTTTAGGGCGTCATAAACCAGAGAAGACACTGGCCGATCGTTTTACCACAGATCGTATAAGGGAAATAGAGAAGACAATACTTCAGTCTGACCGATATTCCAATCTTGCCAAGACTATGCAGGAACATTTTAATAAAAATATTGGCCATGAGGGACCGGTATTTTACTGGTTACTCGATTCCAAAGTTTCCGAGCTTGGAGAACTAAATGTAGAAGAAAGTCCTAAATTTGAATATGCCAGCAGAATGGATGTGGTAATGGGACGTGATAGCGG
>JAZRXF010000074.1:0-5877 GCA_045600085.1 Lachnospiraceae bacterium | reverse complement strand
AGCCTCCTTAAATGGTGGTGCAACCTTATTCTTAACAATCTTAACCTTAGTACGGTTACCAACAAACTCACCACCAGCCTTAAGCTGCTCAACTCTTCTTACATCCATACGTACTGATGAATAGTACTTAAGAGCATTACCACCAGTAGTAACCTGTGGGTTACCATATATAACGCCAACCTTTTCACGAAGCTGGTTAATAAATACAACTGTACAATTAGACTTTGAAATTGCACCAGCCAATTTTCTAAGAGCCTGGCTCATAAGTCTTGCCTGAAGTCCAACGTGTGAATCACCCATATCGCCCTCAAGCTCTGCCTTTGGTGTAAGTGCTGCAACTGAGTCAACTACCACAATGTCCATGGCCCCGGAACGAACCATTGTTTCTGCAATTTCAAGTCCCTGCTCACCATAGTCAGGCTGGTTAATATATAAGTTATCAACATCAACACCTATTGCAGCTGCATATACAGGATCAAGAGCGTGCTCAGCATCAATAAATCCTGCAATACCACCTCGCTTCTGTACCTCAGCAATCATATGAAGTGTAACTGTTGTTTTACCTGATGACTCAGGTCCAAAAATTTCTATAACTCTTCCCTTAGGAATACCACCTATACCAAGTGCTAAATCAAGGCTAAGCGAACCTGTTGGTATAGCATCCACATTAAGCTTGGAAGCTGGGTCACCAAGTTTAATAACTGCGCCCTTACCAAACTGTCTCTCTACCTGCATCATAGCAGCATCCAATGCTTTAAGCTTGTCTTCTCTTTCCATCTCAAACTCCTTTAAAAATATTAATAGTATTCCGAATAAATATCACAAATCAGGCGAACATCCGTTCACATAACTTAGATTAAAACATTTGTTCGGTTTTGTCAATAACTTCTTTTTAACTTTTTTCAAATCACTTTTCAAATCATTAAAAATCTGTTCTATACATATTTTATCTCATTTTTAAAGTCCAATATTTTACTCTTTTTCCTCCTTATTTAATATTTATTAAGGGATTTTTATGTGGACTCCACATATTCTGACCGATTCTGGTCCTCGACATATAAAATGAATAAAAAAGCATAGGAAGAAGAACCTTCCTATGCAGTAAAATATCATATTTATTTTATATTTTCAATATAGCAATATTCATTCATCAATGACTGAGACTAAAACAAAATCTAAGGATTTCCAAATGTTTTCTTGCTATAGTACTCTAAAATGCACTTTCTTAAAAGTATCAAGCTCTCTGCTACAGCCGTATTTCTAACTTTTTCACGATCACCTTTTAAATGATACTCCGCTGTAGTAACCTGCCCACATACATTGACACCAATATATACAAGTCCTACTGGTTTTTCAGGTGTTCCACCATCTGGGCCAGCTATTCCAGATACTGCCACTGCAACATCGGCTTTATTAAAGAATGCAGCTCCAAGGCACATCTCTTTTACCGTCTGACTAGATACAGCACCATGCTTCTGTAAGGTAGATTTCTTAACACCAAGAATCCTTCTCTTTGCCTTGTTTGAGTATGTTATCTCTCCAGACTTATATACCTCTGATACGCCAGGCACATTAATCAATCGGCCCGCTATGAGACCACCTGTACAGGACTCAACAGTGGTAATAGTTAATTCATTGGCTACGAGAAGATCTACAACTGTCTGCTCAAGAGACCTTTCTTCATGGGTTGTATATACATTATCTCCAAGTCTTGACTTTATCTCATTAACAACAGGCTTAACAAGCTTTTTTGCGGCCTCAATAGATTCTGCCTTGGCTGTAACTCTAACATGAACCTCACAAGTCTTTGCATAGGGAGCCACAGTAACTGCACCTTCTCTATTAATAAGGTCATCCAAAATCTCTGCTATCTCGCTCTCACTTCTTCCACACACCTTTACCATGCGTGAATAGAATACCTGCTTTTCTGATTTATTGACATCCTGAAGATACGGAATAACTTTATCTTCAAACATAGCCTTTAATTCCTCTGGTGGATCAGGCAACAAAATAATTCTCTTATTAGTACCCTCTACTGTCGTCCTTCCAATAAGATCCTCTATTATTATTCCTGGAGCAGTGCCATTATCATTATCAAGCACTATAGCACCATTCTTAGTATTTGCATCAAGGGCAAGATCAAGTCTCATTACCTCGGCAACTGTTTCTTTAGTAATATCATCCTGTGTTGGCCCAAGCCCGCCACTTAGTATTACAAGATCACTTCGAGTTAATGCAAGTTCCAAAACACCCTTTAGTCTATCCTTGTTATCACCTACAACTGTCTGATAATAGGTATCTATGCCAAGGCCGGTAAGCTTCTCTGCAAGATATGCAGCGTTAGTATTAACAATATTCCCAAGTAAAAGTTCAGTTCCGACAAATATTGTTTCAGCAATCATTACTCTACCCTCTTCGCCATTTCCTATTTTTGCTCTTTCATTACGGCCTTGTTCTTAACAAGATAATCAACAAGCGATACCACTGTTAAAATGAGTGATAGCCACGCTAGTCCTGTACCAACTAATGACCATGCAGACATATCAACAGAATTGATAAGTGAATATCTATGAGCAAGCATCAATCCTTGCCAATATATTAAATCTCCTTCTCCTGCCATTCCCATAAATGCCATGAGATAAATAATCATAAACATTTGAGATACAGTTTTAGTCTTCCCCCACCAGCTAGCAGCTATTACTACGCCATTGTCTGATGCTATTAATCTAAAACCACTGATAATGAATTCACGAGCAATAATAATAATCACCATCCAAGCTGGTAAAATACCAAGCTCAATAAAACAAATAAGTGCACTACAAACCAGCAATTTATCAGCCAATGGATCCATGAACTTGCCAAAGTTTGTGACAAGATTATACTTTCTAGCTATCTGTCCATCAAGAAAATCCGTAAAGGAAGCGATACAGAATATTGCAAGAGCAATCCAAAAAGCAACTTTTCCAAAAGAATTATTCAAAAGAAAAAATATAAAAAAAGGAATCAATATTACTCTAAGAAGTGTTAATTTATTAGGTAAATTCATTATACTAACTCTCCAATCAAATCATATTCATTGCTATCGGTAATAAGAACATCAACCATGCGGCCACTTTCAATGTCTCTATCTGTATCGATAAATACATATCCATCAACGTCTGGAGCATCCATGAAGCTACGAGCAACGAGTGCCCCCTCTTCAATACGGCCCTCTATCATACATCTAACCACTTGGCCAATCTTTTCACCAGCTTTTTCAAAAGCTATTTCCTGCTGAAGTTCCATGATTTTATCACGTCTTGCAGACTTGACATCCTCATCAACCTGATCAGGCATACCTGCTGCAACAGTATCTTCCTCCTCGGAATATGTAAATACTCCAAGTCTATCGAAACGCATTTTTTCCACAAAATCATACATAGAATTAAAATGCTCTTCGCTCTCACCTGGAAAACCAGTAATAAGTGTGGTCCTAAGGCAAATATCTGGGATTTCTTTTCGAAGCTTCGCCACAAGATTCTCAAGATACTTTCTATCTGTCCTTCTTCCCATACGCTGTAAAATATAATCATCAGCATGCTGAATAGGCATATCAAGATAATGGCAAATTTTAGGCTCACGCTTCATTGTTTCTATAAGCTCGTCATATATCTCCTCAGGATAGCAATAAAGAAGACGAACCCACTCTATCCCTTCTATCTCGCAAAGCTTTGATAGAAGGATATGAAGCCTTTTCTCTCCGTACAGATCGGTGCCGTAGACTGTTATTTCCTGAGCAACTAGTATCAGTTCCTTCACACCTGCCTCTGCAAGAGACTTAGCCTCGTCTACCACTGCCTCCATAGGAACTGATCTGAAGTTTCCTCTAAAAATAGGTATAGCGCAGTAGGTACAATGCTTATCACAGCCCTCTGCAATCTTAAGATGTGCATAATGACCACCCGTTGATAATATTCGCTTTTTACCGTACACAAGCTTCTTCTCAACATCATCAATGTAAGCCTTTGCCTGCTTAGATGCCAAAAATTCTTTTATAGCTTGATCTATCTTATCAAATGCTGTTGTTCCAATGATAATATCCACTTCAGGAAGTTCCGAGCCAACTGCCTCAGTGTATCGCTGTCCAAGACATCCTGCACATACAAGCACTTTGAGATTGCCTGTTTTCTTTAGTTCACCATATTCAATTAAAGTATCAATACTTTCCTGCTTGGCATCAGCAATAAAACTGCAGGTATTAACGATTATAATCTCAGCCTGCATCTCGTCATCAGTGAGCTTGTATCCTGCATCCGCCATGATTCCAAGCATCATTTCACTTTCAACCAGATTCTTATCGCACCCAAGCGACGATAACATTACATACATAATTTTAATCCAAATAAACCGTATACACGAAAAAACGTGTCTAAAAAAAAGACACGTTTAATCCGCATTACTTAATAATTATTCATCTCCTAAGATATGAATCTTAGACTGGTTAAGCTCATCTACTGCCACTGAAAGAGGCTTGTAGCACTTGCTTACAACCTGTGGCTCTGCACCAGCAATAATCTGTCTTGCTCTCTTGGCTGTAGCCATAACAATTGAGTAACGGCTGTTAACTACAGGCTTTTCACCTGGCTCTACATCAGCATTAACAACCTCCATTAAGTCTGTATAAGATGGATGTAACATGATTTATTCTCCTTTCGATATCTCATTAAGTTCATGTCTTATCTTATTGATAAAGTTCATATTTCTCTTAGGTCTCATATGAGCCGCTTCTATAATGGAATATGTATCAGCAATACACTGATCTACCTTATCATTAATAACAATATAATCATAATTGTCTATGCCTTCTGATTCCTCAGCTGCACGACGCATACGCTTATCAATTACTTCAGGGGTTTCTGTTCCTCTACCAACCAATCTTCTTTTTAGTTCCTCTGCACTAGGAGGCATTATAAAGAGAAGAAGTGCTGTTGGGAAAATCTTTTTAATATTAAGCGCTCCCTGAATCTCTATTTCAAGAATTACATCTTTACCAGCCTTAAGCTGTTCCTCAACATAAGCCCTAGGTGTACCATAATAGTTGTCACAATAACATGCGTGTTCAATAAGTCCACCCTCTTCAATGGTTTTCTCGAAGGTCGCTTTGTCGACAAAGAAGTATGACTTCCCATTCTCTTCACCTGGTCTAGGCTGCCTTGTAGTCATGGATACTGACAATGCAAAATTGTCATAATTTTCAAGTAATCCTTTGACTACAGTTCCCTTGCCTGTACCTGCAAAACCAGAGATAACAACTAATATTCCTTCACGATTCATCTGTATCTCCTTCTTCCCTGCTTCTACGAACTATAGTATCCGTCATAAGCGCTGACAACACAACCTGACCATTCTCCATAACGATAACTGCCTTGGTTTTACGCCCTTGAGTTGCGTCAATGACAGTACCATCCTCCTTGGCCTTCTGCACCAATCTCTTAATAGGTGCTGCATCAGGACTTACTACGGATATAATCTTATCAATATTCACTACATTGCCAAAGCCAATGTGTATTAGCTTACTCATAAATATACCTGTCTATTTATAGACTATTCAAGATTCTGAATCTGTTCTCTAATCTTCTCTATCTCAGTTTTAAGGATAATACCTTTTTCTGAAATAGCAATGTCTGTTGTCTTAGAAAGAATAGTATTAGATTCTCTATTCATTTCCTGTGCCATAAAGTCAAGTTTACGTCCAACTGCGCCACCCTTGATAAGAGTATCTTTAGTTGAAGCAATATGGCTACGGAGTCTTACTATTTCTTCATCAACACATATTTTATCTGCAAATATTGTCACTTCAGTAAGGAGTCTGCCTTCATCAACCTTAACATCCTCAAG
>JAZRXF010000073.1:0-3887 GCA_045600085.1 Lachnospiraceae bacterium | reverse complement strand
TATTATACATAGCGGTAAGAGATGCTCCCATTGTAAATAAAGGAATAGAAAATATAAGAAACAAAAGATTAATATACATAAGATTGCATAGGAGAGTAAGGAATCTCATTGCAATAGAATCAGGAGAGAAAAATTTCCTCATAATATAAGCTCCTTTTTGTGAAAATATGAATTAATTATATTACTTGTTGTACATAACAGTCAAATTAATATATTATTTGATGTATTTGACTAAAAAAACATGTTATGTAAATCGTAAATTGTCATTTTAATAAAAAGCAATGGTAAAATAGTATAAAAATTGCACAAAAAAATTTAGTTGACATTCTGTTTATAGATAAATATAATTAATTTTGAAGATAAAGGTATCTTCGATTATTTTATATTCTTTAAGGAGGAAAAAGAATTTATGAAGAGAAAGTTTTTAGCATGCGTTCTTAGTACATGCATGGTAGCTGGTACTCTTGCTGGATGTGGCGAAACACCTGCTCCTGCAACAGGTGATGACACAACACCTACAACAGGTGAAGAGACAACAACTGAGCCAGAGGCTGTTACTGACACAATCGCTGTTGAGGGTGCTGTTGGTACAATCTATGTATGTTCATTCACAGACGAAGTTCCAGGAATGATCCAGGATTACGTTGCTAATCATCCAGACTTCAAGTACAACGTTGAAGTTACTGTAAAGGCTACAGACGGTGGCGCATATGATACATATATGGCTAACGCTCTTTCAGCTGGTGGTGAGACAGCTCCTGATATCTATGCTGCAGAGGCTGCTTTCGTACTTAAGTATACACAGGGTGATATGGCTGAGTTCGCAGCTCCATATTCATCATTCGGTATCACAAGTGCTGATGTAGATGCTGCTGAGATCGCTCCTTACACAATTGACCTTGGTTCTAACCCAGCAGGTGAGCTTGTAGCTCTTGGTTACCAGTCAACAGGTGGATGTATGATCTACAGACGTTCAATCGCTAACGATGTATTTGGAACAGATGATCCAGATGCAATCGCTGAGAAGGTAGGCGCTGGTTCAGGTAACTGGGATGCTTACTGGGCTGCAGCTGATGAAGTAAAGGCTAAGGGATACGCTATGGTTTCTGGTCAGGGTGACCTTTGGAACGTAGTTGAGAAGTCTGCTGCTACAGCATGGATCGTTGATGACAAGCTCAACATCGACCCAGCTAGAGAAGAGTTTATGGACATCTCTAAGAAGCTTTGCGACAACGGTTACTACAATGATACAACAGCTTGGCAGGATGCTTGGTTTGCTGATATGGCAGGTACAGGCGACAAGCAGGTATTCTCATTCTTCGGTCCAGCTTGGTTAATCAACTACACACTCGGTGATAACTGTGGTGGTAAGTCAGTTGGTGAAGGTACATTTGGTGACTGGGCAGTTTGTCCATCTCCAGTTGGTTTCTTCTGGGGCGGTACATGGGTAATCGGTTCTAAGAAGGCTGCAGAGGATGCTGATAAGGCAGCTGCTGTAGGTGAGATCATCAGATACATCACTGTTGATACATCAGAAGATGGTCTTCAGTATAAGTGGGCTAACGGTATGTTAAATGATGCTGGTACAAAGGATTCAGTTGCTTCTAACGTAGTTATGGCTAAGTCTAACGGTGAGATGGCATTCCTTGCTGGCCAGAACGCATTCGATGTATTCGTTCCAGCTAACACATATGCTCGTGGTGATAACCAGTCACAGTACGATGAGAAGATCAATGGTCTTTGGACAGATCAGTGTTCACTCTATGCTCACGGCGAGAAGTCAAGAGAAGATGCTATTGCTGATTTCAAGACAAACGTAAGTGAAGCATTAGGTATTGATGTAGAGTAATCTTTAGATTATAATACAAATTTTGACAGGGGCAGACGTTCTGTCTGTCCCTGTTTTTTATTAAAACGAATAAATGACATTTGGAGGTTTTCCTATGAAGGGTTCTAAGAAAGCTTATAGCTATGCTAGATTTGGATATTTCTTTAGTATTCCGTTTGTTATTGGATACGTTATATTCTCTCTTTATCCTATCTTGTACACATTTACTGTTGCTTTTTCAGACTTAAAGGGTCTTACAACTCGTAATTATAATATTCTTTGGGATGATTTATTTAAGAACTTTAAGACTATTCTTGGTTTAGCAACTTTTAAAACATCTGTTAAAAATACAGTTTATATTTGGCTTATGAACTTCGTACCACAGATGGCATTAGCTTTGCTGATTGCATCTTGGTTTACTGATAGAAGAAGCAAAATTAAGGGTCAGGGATTTTTTAAGGTTGTATTCTATATGCCTAACATTATCACTGCAGCTACAGTTGCTATCTTATTCAACTCATTATTTGGATATCCTAAGGGACCAGTTAATGACTTCTTAGTAATGATTGGAGCAATTGATAAAGAACACTTAATTAACTTCGCACTTAAGAAGAGTGCAGCTCAGAACATTGTAATTTTCATTCAGACATGGATGTGGTATGGACAGACCGCTATCGTACTTATGGCAGGTATTCTTGGTATTAGCCCAGAGCTTTTCGAAGCTGCTGAAGTGGATGGTGCTAATCAGTGGCAGACATTCTGGAAGATTACAATCCCTAACATTAAGACAATTATGTTATTTACACTTATCACATCACTTATCGGTGGTTTGAATATGTTCGATATTCCTTATTCATACCTTGCAGGTGGTCCTGATAATGCTACATTAACAGCTGCTGTATTCATTTATAATCAGGCTTTCGCTGGTGCTTATATGTATGCTAGAGCTGCTGCAGCATCAATTATTATGTTCGTAATCATTTGTATTCTTTCAGCTATTACATTCTATCTCATGAGAGATAAGGAAGCTGAAGCTCTTCGTAAAGAGCAGAAGAAGGCTGAGAAAGAATTCAAGGCTAAAATGCAGGCAGAAGGGAGAGCATAATCATGGCAGATAATAATAATATTAAAGTGGATATGATCCAGTCTTCTAATAAGAATTGGGTAAGGTTTTATCATGTAATTATTTACATAGTTTGTATTTTATTAGCTATTCTTAGTATTGTTCCTTTCTGGCTTATGATTGTTAATGCTACAAGAAATACAATACAGATTCAGGCAAATTCTATTTCACTTATTCCATCTAAATATCTTTCTTTTAACTGGAAGGTATTTAATGGTAAGGACTTCAATCCATTAACAGGTTTTGTTAACTCGTTAATGATTGCTGCAGGTTCTACTGTACTTGCACTTTATTTCTCATCACTTACTGCATATGCTCAGATTGCATATGAGTGGAAGCTTAAGAATGCATTCTTCAGTTTCATTATGGCAGTTATGATGGTTCCAGGACAGGTTACAATGATCGGTTTCTATCAGATGTGTTTCCGTCTTGGTCTTACAAATAACAGATTATTACTTATTCTTCCTGCAATTGCTGCACCTTCAATGGTATTCTTTATGAGACAGTATTTGCAGCCAGCTTTATCAATGGAAATTGTTCACTCTGCTCGAATTGATGGTGCTAAAGAGTTCTATATCTTTAACAAGATTGTTCTCCCTATCATGAAGCCAGCTCTTGCTACACAGGCAATTTTCTCATTCGTTGGTAACTGGAACAACCTTTTCACTCCACTTGTACTTCTTACACAGCCTAAGAAGTATACAATGCCTATCATGGTTACACTTCTTAGAGGTGATATTTACAAGACAGAGCTTGGTTCTATCTACTTAGGACTTACTCTTACAGTATTACCACTTATCGTTGTTTACTTAGTACTTTCTAAGTACATCATCGCTGGTGTAGCACTTGGTTCAGTAAAGGGTTAATTTTAACAAATTATTTAAGCCACGGACTTATGTCCGTGGCTTTTTTATATATAATTATTCCCCTATATAT
>JAZRXF010000072.1:0-19033 GCA_045600085.1 Lachnospiraceae bacterium | reverse complement strand
CTAATTATATTAACGGACTTAGTACCGGAAATGAATTCTATACAACTCAGAAAAATCTTCGAATTATCGTAAGATGTCTTTCTATTTACCATGTAATACTGTCAGTATCCTTTATTATCAATGATATTTTGGCGCTGGCTATATATAATGCTTTAGTAGCTATTCTTTACTTTACACTTATTTCCAGACTTACTGACAGGAATCGCTGCAGCATTGCACTTACCATTTCAATAGGTGAGATTGTACTTTGTACTTTATTATCAACACTTTTCACTGGTATGGATACAGGCTTCGCAATATACAATGTGGGATGTATCACCGGATTCTTCTATATTAATTTTGTTATCCAGCAAAAGCAGAATCTTGTTTCATTATTTACTTCTGTAATTCTTACACTTTGCTACATGTTAAACTATCTGATTTCATTATATATAGAACCTATCTCTCCATTAAAATCTGTGGCATGGGTCAGAATATTCTATATATGTAATCACACAGTTACATTTGCAATGATTGTAGCATTTACCTTCCTTATTGTGTGGGAGGTTCGTAACTATGCCAATAAGCTTAAAGAACAGAACGCTCTTCTTAACGAAGCTGCTCTTAAGGATCCACTTACTCACTTATATAATAGAAGAAGTATGAATGATATCCTTGATACAAGCATGTCAGTTCTAAAGAACAAAGGAAAAAGATTCAGTATTATCCTTGGTGATATAGACGATTTTAAACGTATTAATGATACTTACGGACACGATGCCGGCGATGAAATACTTGTCGCTGTTGCCAATACCATTCTAGAATGCGTTGGTACTCAGGGCTCAGTATGTAGATGGGGTGGCGAAGAAATCCTTATTATGATTAATGCTTCCATTGAAACAGCTGCTGTTATTGCTGAAAGGACAAGAACAGCCATTGAAGAAACCATAGTCTCAACTGGCGGAAATAGACTTGGCGTCACTATGACAATGGGTATTACAGAGTCAATACCAGGCTATAAAATAGAAAATCTTATACAGCAGGCCGATGATAAACTATACTATGGTAAGAAAAACGGCAAGAATCAGGTTGTAATATCGCTTCCAAACGATATATAATATGTAATCTATGATTAAGTAATAAATTGAACGGAGGAACTACTAATGATAAGCGCAAACAATGTGACTTACCGCGTAGGCAAGAAGGCTTTATTTGAAGACGTAAACATCAAGTTTACAGAGGGTAACTGTTATGGTCTTATCGGTGCCAATGGTGCTGGTAAGTCTACTTTTTTGAAAATATTATCAGGCGCACTTGATACAACTAATGGTGATATCGCTATCACTCCTGGTCAGCGTCTTTCAGTACTTGAGCAGGATCACTTCAAGTACGATGAATACCCAGTTATTGAAACTGTAATAATGGGTAACCAGCGTCTCTACGATATTATGAAGGAGAAGGAAGCTATCTATATGAAGGAAGACTTCTCTGATGAAGATGGTATCAGAGCTGGTGAGCTTGAAGCTGAGTTCGCTGAAATGGATGGTTATGAAGCAGAAAGTAATGCTGCCACACTTCTTAATGGACTTGGTATTGATACTTCTGTTCATTATTCTATAATGAAGGACCTTACTGGTAACGAGAAGGTTAAGATTCTTCTTGCCAAGGCACTTTTTGGTAATCCAGATATCCTTCTTCTCGACGAGCCTACTAACCACCTTGACCTCGACGCAATTGAGTGGCTTGAGGAGTTCCTTATCAATTTTGACAATACAGTTATCGTTGTCAGCCATGACCGTTACTTCCTTAACAAGGTTTGTACACACACAGCTGATATCGACTATGGAAAGATTCAGCTCTACGCTGGTAACTATGACTTCTGGTACGAATCTAGTCAGCTTCTTATAAAGCAGATGAAAGAAGCTAACAAGAAGAAGGAAGAAAAGATCAAAGAGTTACAGGAGTTTATCTCAAGATTCTCTGCTAACGCTTCTAAGTCTAAGCAGGCAACTTCAAGAAAGCGTGCTCTTGAAAAGATCGAGCTTGATACTATCAAGCCTTCTTCAAGAAAGTATCCTTATATCGACTTTAGACCAGACAGAGAAATTGGTAACGAGGTTCTGTTCGTAGAAGGTCTTACAAAGACTGTTGATGGTGTTAAGGTTCTTAACAACGTAACATTCACTCTTGGAAAAGAGGACAAGGTTGCTTTTGTTGGTGGTAATGAGCAGGCTAAGACAATGCTCTTTAAGATACTTATGGGTGAAGAAGAAGCTGATGAAGGCTCTTTTAAGTGGGGTGTAACAACATCTCAGGCTTACTTCCCTAAGGATAATACAAAAGAATTCAGCAATGACTATACAATCACAGACTGGCTTATGGGCTACTCTCCTGTTAAGGATGTAACTTATGTACGAGGCTTCCTCGGACGTATGCTTTTCCCTGGTGAGGACGGAGTTAAGAAGGTTAAGATTCTCTCCGGTGGTGAGAAGGTACGATGCCTTCTTTCCAAGATGATGATAAGTGGTGCTAACTGTCTTATCTTCGATGAGCCAACTAACCACCTTGACATGGAGTCTATCACAGCTCTTAATAACGGTGTTATTAAATTCCCTGGTGTTGTACTCTTCTCATGTCACGATCACCAGTTTGTTCAGACCAGTGCTAACCGTATCATCGAGTTCCTTCCAGATGGTTCTATCGTTGATAAGATCACTACTTACGATGAATATCTCGCAAGTGATGAAATGGCTAGAAAGCGTACTGTTGTATACGAAGCTGAATCAGAAGATGAAACTAGCGAGGAATAATATAATTAATGAAAGCTGTTGATTTACACGTGCATTCCAATAAGTCTGATGGTTCCAAAACACCATCAGAGCTTGTTGATATCGCACTTAGCAAGGGACTATCCGCATTTGCCCTGACCGATCACGATACTACAGAAGGTCTTGCTGAGGCCATGGAGTATGCCAAGGACAAGGATATTGAGGTTATCCCAGGAATAGAATTATCATCAGAATACAAAGGCCGCGACATTCACATCGTCGGCCTTTTTATTGACCCCAATAATGAGAGGTTCCAAAAACATCTGACTGATTTCAAGGATTCCAGAGTTAATAGAAACAACAAGATGTGTCAGCTTCTTCGTGACGAAGCTGGTATGGATATCTCCTACGAAAAGCTTATGGAGGCATATCCTGGCTCTGTTATCACAAGGGCTCACTATGCCAGATACATGTTGGATCATGGGTATGTCAAATCACTCCCAGAAGCTTTTGAGCGTTATATCGGCGACCACTGTAAATACTTTGTTCCAAGAGAAAAGATCACTCCAGAGGATGCTGTCAAACTAATACTTGAAAGCGGCGGTGTGCCAGTACTAGCTCACCCAGTACTATACAAGATGGGTAAGGAGCAGCTTGATATCCTAGTTGCCAGATTAAAAGAAGCTGGACTCCAGGCAATAGAAGCAATATACAGTACTTACGCTCCAAGCGATGAACGTGATATCAAGGCACTTGCCAAGAAATACAACCTTGCAATAAGCGGTGGTAGTGATTATCACGGCGACGCCAAACCAGGTCTTGAGCTTGGAACCGGTTACGGCAAGCTGTTTGTTTACGAAGAACTACTTGATAAGATTAAGGCCATAAGAAAAAGAAAAATTTTTTTCACCGACCTTGATGAAACACTTCTTACTACTGATAAAAAAATATCAGGTGAGCTTCATCAGGCTATTATGGACTGGATGGATGCTGGCAATCCTTTTGTTCTTTGCTCAGGAAGGCCTACTGCCAGCGTAAAAAAAGTTGCCAGTGATTATAAACTTGGCCACGACAATCTATACTGCGTGGGCTTCAATGGTGCTGAAATATATCACCCCGCAAGTGATAAGATTATCATTCAAAAACCTGTGGAGCCAGAGCTTATAAAAAAAGTATGGACTATTGCCAGTTCAATGGGTATACACTCTCACTGCTACGACGGTGACAACATACTTGCCAAACACGAAAATGAGGAGCTCGCGTTCTATACCAAAACCATAAAGCTTCCTATTGTAACTAACGAGAACTATCCTGATTGTGTTACAAAGCCTTCGAACAAGGTTCTATGTATCTCGCTTGGTGGCGAAGAAGTTCTAAGACCACTGGCAGACAAAATAAAAAGCGAACTCGGAGACCAGTTAACATGTATATTCTCAAACCCAAGACTTCTCGAAGTCTTTAACAAGGAAGCTGGTAAAGGAAGCGCTGTTACGCAGCTTTGCTCTGCTCTTAATATTGCAGTTGCAAATAGCCTGGCCTCAGGCGATCAGGAAAATGATATATCTATGATAGAAGCTGCGGGTATTGGCATAGCCATGAAAAATGCCCGTGAAAGTGTGCGTCATATAGCTGATATTATCACTGAAAATGACAATAACCATGACGGACTTCTACCATATATTAAATTGACATAGAATCACTATTATCATATAATCTATGATAGTGATTTAATGTATAATCACTTATTTTATGTTTGAAAGGGAGAAAACAATTATGAAGAAATGTCCAAAGTGTGGTGTTGAACTTCCTGATGATGCAGCATTCTGCAACAACTGTGGTGAGAACCTTGCTGAGAAGCCAGCTGATGCTCCTGCTGAAGAGAAGAAGGAAGAGCCTGTAGTAGCTCCTGTATCTGAGAACAACCAGGTACTTGAGAACGCAAAAGAGGCAAATAAGAATACAAAGATCGGTCTTATGGCTGTAATCGGTGTAGTTGCAATCCTTGCACTCATCGTTGTCTGCGTATTAATCAGCTCAATGACAGGTCCTAAGGCCGCAGTCAAGAAATATATGAAGGCTTTCCAGGATGGCGATGCTAAGACAATTTATGCTGATATGCCAGAGAAGAGTCTTGATGAGTACTATGATGACCTTTATGATGTAACATACAAGGAGTACGTTAAGGCTATCACTCCTGTATATAAGGAAATGTGGTCATCACTTAAGGATGAAGGTAAGGTTAAGTTCACATATGAAATCAAGAAGTGTGAGAACGTAAACAAGCTTAAAGACCTTAAGAAGGATGGTAAGAAGGCTGGTATCAAGGATCTTAAGGATCTTCAGGAAGTATTTGATGATGCTTTCGATGATTATGATCTTGATTCTAAGAAGATTAAGAAGGCTTATCTTGCTGAGGTTAAGTGGGAGCTTACAGTTGATGGCGACAAGGCTATCAAGCAGACAGATACAGTTATCATTTACCAGTATGGTGGTAAGTACTACGTAGCTGGTGGTCCTAACTACGCTTCAATCAGATATGGTCTTGATAAGAAGGATTACGAAGATGTAATCGAAGATATCGATGACGCACTTGATGATTTCTATGATGAGATCGACTAATTAATTAGTTATTAATTATTAAATTTAAAAGAGTCCTGAAAATCAGGACTCTTTTTTAATGCTACTATATAATCAATTAAAATCACGGATTATTCGTGGCAACAGATTAACACTCAACGATTAAGTATCTTCCATCTCCTACGTCGAATACTTCCTCGGACTCTGTGATATTGCCCTTATCGAAGTCCTCAAGATCAACGCCTTCATCCTCAAAGTAATCCCACACCTCAGCAGCGCTCTCGCATACTACAGCAAAACACTCACCAAGAAATGCCTCAGCCTCTTCCATATTCTCAGCTACTGGCTCTGGGAATAACTGAAGCTGATTGTCAAGAAAACACTTTACTACTGCTTCATCATACATATTATTATACCTCCCTGTATTAATAATCTAACTCTTTAAGAGCATCATACACCTTTTCATAAGGTAATCCAACTACATTTCTATAATCACCTTCAAAACCCTCAATATACTTTCCAAATTCGCCCTGTATAGCATAGGCTCCCGCCTTATCCATACATTCGCCGCAGCTTATGTAGTCAGTTATCTCTTGGTCACTAAGCGACTTTACATGAACCAGAGTCTCATCATAAAAGGTTCTTACAACATAATCCCTGCTACCAACCATATACTTAACAATAGTAACACCTGTATAAACACTATGACTTCGCCCTGATATGCTGCGAATCATGCTAAAAGCCTCTTCCTTCGTGGCTGGTTTTCCAAGGTTCTTATTATCAAGGGAAACCACTGTATCAGCCGCAAGTATAAACACAGCCTCACCGTCACTTACCTCCAGGCCATATTCTGCCTCGTACCCACATACTTTCTCATAGACCTCCAGCCCCTTATCTCTTGAAAGATCAGAAACATATTCACTGGAGGTGGCCGCCTCTGAGTACTCCTCGCCTTCGGCCTTGATAATCACAAATTCATGACCTTCCTTAGACATTATCTCACGTCTTCTCGGAGAACCCGATGCCAATACTAACTTACTCACCTTGTTCTGTTACCTTTCTAGCTTTATATTTAATAATAGGCCTATTATAGCACTACTAATCAATACTTGTTTTCGGTATAAACACTCTGCTGCCTTCGCCCTTTTTTTTGCCCTGCTTTTCTGCTTCTTCAAGGCCAAATATCTCCTGGCAACATATCTTTTCATCGCCTTCTGGCCCCGCTTTTACATACTCTCCATCCGGCTGTAATATATGAGCTTTGGTATTGTCCCTAAACTGTACATCAAGGATATGCATTACCTTATCACGAAGATCTGGATCCTCAACCGGGAACATGATCTCAACTCGTCTCTCAAGGTTACGTGGCATCCAGTCGGCACTGGCCAGGAATACCTCTGGAGAGTGGTCATTCTCAAAATAGAATATACGACTATGCTCAAGGAAATCGCCTACTATTGAACGTACATGAATATTTTCACTTACACCTTCTATTCCAACCTTAAGACAGCATATACCTCTTATAAGAAGATTAATTTCAACACCGGCACTACTAGCTTCATAAAGAGCTGCTATTACATCAGGATCACAAAGTGAATTCATCTTGGCCACAATCTTGGCTGGTCTATTATTTCTTGCCCACTCTGTCTCACGCTTAATAAGCTTTAATAGCTTTTTCTTAAGCCATAATGGTGCAACGCTAAGCTTATTCCATCCTAATGGCTCAGAGTATCCCGAAAGCATATTAAATACTGCTGTAGCATCTTCTCCAACACTTTCTGATGCTGTGAAAAGTCCAAGGTCAGTATAAAGCTTGGCTGTAGCATCGTTATAGTTACCTGTACCCAGATGTACATATCGTCTAATACCGTCCTGCTCCTTACGAACAACAAGAGTTATCTTGGAATGAGTCTTAAGTCCTACCAGACCATATATAACGTGGCAACCTGCTTTCTCAAGCATCTTGGCCCATACGATATTATTTTCCTCGTCAAATCTTGCCTTAAGTTCTACAAGAACAGATACCTGTTTACCATTCTCCGCAGCCTTCATAAGGGCCTTTACAATAGGCGAATTACCACTGACTCTATAAAGCGTCTGCTTGATAGCAAGAACATTCTTATCACTGGCTGCCTGCTCAATAAACCTGACAACTGGTGTGAAGCTCTGATATGGATGATGAAGAAGAATATCCTTCCTTCGTATACTTTCAAAGATATCACAGCCTTCTGGAAGCTCTGGTACGCTCTGAGGTGCAAGATTCTTTTTCTTAAGATTATCAAAGCCATCTAATCCATATACCTTCATGAGGAAAGTAAGGTCAATAGGACCTGATATTTTATAAATATCATCACTATGAAGTCCAAGCTCTTCCTTTAGTCTTGACTGAAGCTTTTTATCAATATCGCTTTGAACCTCTAGTCTGATAGCTTCGCCCCACTGACGCTTTTTGATCTGCTTTTCTATTTCCTTAAGTAAATCCTCGGCCTCTTCTTCCTCGATAGTAAGGTCGGCATTACGCATGATTCGATAAGGTGCTGAGCACAGTATGTCATATCCTAAAAAGAGCTTTGATATATTACGCTCGATAATCTCCTCAAGGAGTATAAGCTTGGTCTCACCTTTTATTCCATCCTCAATTCCGATAAATCTTGGAAGAACGCTTGGCACCTGCACTGTTGCAAACTCTTCTTTTTTATCCTTCTTGGAAAGGAGTGCACCTATATTAAGGGATTTATTCATAATAAGAGGGAAAGGTCTTGATGAATCCACCGCCATAGGAGTAAGAACTGGATAAACCTCTCTCATGAAAAAGTCATCAACATACTTAGCCTCAGCCTCATTTAAATCCTCATGATGTTCAATAAGCTTAAGTTTACTTGCTATGAAGCCTGGACGAACCATATTCTCATAGGTATCATACTGAAGCTCAACAAACTCATGAACCTCCTTGTAAAGCTTCTTTAGCTGCTCTCCTGGAGTGAGTCCTGCTATATCTTCTTTCTCATAGCCTGCGTGCACCATATCTTTCAGCGATGCAATACGTACCATAAAAAATTCATCAAGGTTCGATGATGTTATGCTAAGAAACTTGATACGCTCAAAAAATGGAATCTTTTCATCTCTCGCTTCCGATAATACTCTTGCATTGAATCGAAGCCAGCTAAGCTCTCTATTGTAATAATATTTACTATTTTTATAATTCTTATTATCTTTGCTATTCATTTATTCGCCCTTCTTCTGTACTATGACAGGCTCTATACTAAATACTTCCCCAAATAGTGCTGCTTTTTTATTAAACGACTCCTTCTCATAGCCTATATCCTGAATACCGGTAAATGTGATTATAAGCTTGTCATCCTGAAGCATTGCCTTGATCTTACGCATCTTGTCCTTATGAGACTTGTCAAGACCACCTGCAATACGAAGTATCGCTGTAAGCTTGGCTATAACGAGGTACTCACTTCGTCCGAGAGAAGAAGTACTTGATATCTCACCATAGTAAGCAAAAGGTTCATGATTGAACTTCACTACGTAAGCGATCATCTGACGCTCATCATGTGAAAGTCCTATCATCTCGGTGTTCATAATGATGTTATAGGAACACTCGCCTACGTTGGTCATATTGATGAATTTGCCACAGTCATGAAGGATGCTTGCAAGCTGCAGCAAAAACCTTTCTCTTGTTCCCATACCATGTACTGGTTGCATAGCATCGAATAATTCAAGTGCAATACTTGATATGGTCTCCGCTCTTTTTTTGCTGCCCATATAACGCTTGCTTATATTGATGGCTGATGCCAGGATATCCTTCTCAAAGTCGTGGGCTATCATTCTAAGCTTACACTTCTCGGCGTATTCATAGGCTATACCATCACAAAGCGTTACACCTGGTGCCCATATATTAACTGCCCCACTGCTTTCTATTATATTTCTGACAATATTGGCTGATACTTCGATATAATCAACCATCTCTTCTTGAACCTCCAGTATATCGGCCAGCTCCTCGCGTCCATGCTCGGATAGCTTGCTAACAAATTCTATGAAGTCCTGACTACTAGCTATACAATCTTTGGATGACGGTACCACCCCTGACTGCATAACTCTTGATACATAGTCGTCAACAACTATTAGGTTAGTTATCTCTCTATCCTTCATATACAGCTTTCTAAATGTGCCTAGCTGACTTTGAATCATTTCGTCAAGCTGCTCTCTACGTTTTGCTCTGACTATACGCATATGCTCAACCTGGTCATTAAGTCTTAGCACACCAAGACGAAGGCTCTGCGTAGTAACAAGCGTATCCTTTTCAAATAAAGATATCTGAATACTACCACCACCTATATCTACAATGGCTGTTCCCTGTTCAATTATCCTATTGAATACTGCGCCTCTAGAAGCCACGGACTTATAGTCCAGAAAGCGCTGCTCAGAATTGCTGAGTACCTCAACATCAATACCAGTCCTATTGCGGATCTGGTCTCTTATGATAAGAGTATTCTCAGTCTCTCGAAGTGCTGATGTGCCATAGGCTTTATACTCAGTGACATGATAGCTAGTCATAATATCACTGAACTTACGAAGAACGTCGCACAGATCATCTATCTTGCTGAAGCTGATCTTGCCACTATTATATGAATCCGAGCCGAGCGCCAATCTATGACGCACGTGCTCGATTTCTTTCATACCTTTTTTCGAAGATATTTCATATATCTTCATTGCCATCTCAAAAGACCCCACATCGATGGCTGCAAATAGTTTATCTGCCATTACTGTAACCCTCCAAATGATAAAACTATTTTGTATATATATTTATGTAATTAACAATTACTGCTGACCGCGTAGATAGTCCACAAACTGTCTGGCTGTACGTCCGGATAATCCACCGTGCTGAAGCTCCCAAGCATTGGCCTTAAGAACAAGCTCGTTCTCTGGCATATCGATGTTATACTTCTTAGCAAGTTCCACGACAATATTGTTGAACTCTCTCTTTTCTGGTCTTCCAAAATAAATAGATACGCCAAATCTTGCAAAGAGCGAAAGCTTCTCCTGAACTGTTTCGTTCTTATGGATATCGCCGCCGTCACCGTCCTTGTCATTAAATGTTTCCTTAACAAGGTGACGTCTGTTACTTGTTGCATAGATAAGTACATTGTCAGGCTTACTCTCAAGACCACCTTCAATAACGGCCTTTAAGTACTTGTACTCTGTCTCAAACTCTTCAAATGATAAGTCATCCATATAAATGATGAACTTATAATTTCTGACCTTAAGCCTATCAATAAGATCATTGAGTTCCTTGTACTGATGCTTGTAAACCTCTATCATACGAAGGCCGCTTTCATAGTACTGATTGATGATAGCCCTTATACTAGACGATTTACCTGTACCAGACTCTCCATAGATAAGACAGTTATTGGCCTTCTTACCATTTAAAAATGCTTCTGTGTTATCAACTAACTTCTGCTTTGGAATATCATAGCCTACAAGATCATCAAGACTTGTAACAGCTATGTTAAAGATAGGATTGATATTAAGAACATCCTTGTCATGCTCAACTCTAAATGCTTTGTGAAGACCAAATACACCTACACCATACTTTCCATAGAACTCATCAAGAAAGCTCTTGAACTCTTCTACGTCCTTACTTCCTGCAAGCCTTACTGCCAGTGCATTAATCTCAGCAACTATATGCTTATTGTACTTTATAGCTTCCTTGCCTGTACCCTTGTAGGATGTGAGGATAGTCATATCCTTTGTATTACCGATGCTTTTTTCAAGAGCTTCGATATCGTAGGCAAACATATCTCTAAAGATTCTGAAATCATGTAATACTGCCTGATTAAGTGTGCCCTCAACGTGCCCCCTCATCTCGCAGCTGATTGTATATGGATTTTCATTATAAACTAATATTTCTGTTAAATAACAATGCCAAAGATTTCCCTCAAAGCCATTCTCGCTTGCGTACTTGTAAAGCTGGCTTACGACCTTATAAAATAAGGCCTCGTTAGGCTCTCCTTCCACTAAAGCACACATATTTTCAAGTAATTCAAAGTCCTTACTTTCACGATAAAATAAAAACTGTTCTGATTGCATTTTTTCTCGCCTCATTCGCTAAAAATTTGTTGTAAATATTATACCATAATGTTATGATTTAAGGCAGAGAATAAACAAAATGGAGGTACGAAAAATGGATGTTAAATCATGTATTTTAGGACGAAGAAGTATTAGAAAATTTAAAGACACCCCCATTGATGAGGCTGTGATTCGCGAAATCGTTGAAGAAGCTTCATATGCGCCTAGTTGGAAGCATACACAGATTACTCGTTACGTTGTTATTACAGACAAAGAACTCAAGGACAGGGTTGGTGCCTGCACTAGTCAGTATCCACACAACGGTGAGATTATGGCTTCAGCTCCAGCATTAGTTGCAGTTACTTTTATTAAGAATAGAAGTGGTTTTGAGCGTGATGGCTCATATACCAATGATCGTGAGTGGGGATGGCAGATGTTCGATACAGGTGTTGCATCTCAGACATTTTGTCTTGCTTGTCATGAGCATGGTCTTGGATCAGTTATTATGGGTATATTTGACCGTGATAAAATCGAAAAATTATTAGAGCTTCCTGAAGACAGAGAGCTTGTTTGTCTTATTCCTATTGGTTATCCTGATGAAGAGCCAGTAGCACCTAAGAGAAAATCAGTTGATGATTTACTTACAATAATCTAAATACCAAGGAGAGAATTTTCCATTCTCTCCTTTTTTGTGGAGTAAATTAATATAATAAACATATATAGAAAAGGGGTAAAACTAATGAGACATTTAATGAACCCATTGGATTTCACTGTAGAAGAGCTTGATAAGCTTTTCGACCTGGCAAACGACATTGAGAACAATCCTGCAAAGTACGCTCACGCATGTGATGGCAAAATCCTTGCTACATGCTTCTACGAGCCTAGTACACGTACAAGACTTAGCTTTGAATCGGCTATGCTCCGTCTTGGTGGTCAGGTACTTGGTTTCTCCGAGGCAACTTCATCTTCTGCTGCCAAGGGAGAAAGTGTATCAGATACAATCAGAGTAGTATCCTGCTACGCTGATATTTGTGCTATGCGTCATCCTAAGGAAGGTGCTCCTATGGTAGCTGCTTCCAAGTCAAAGATTCCTGTAATCAACGCAGGTGACGGCGGACACCAGCATCCAACACAGACACTTACTGATTTACTTACTATTAGAACTAAGAAAGGCAAGCTTGGCAACTGCACTATTGGACTATGCGGTGACCTCAAGTTCGGACGTACCGTTCACTCACTTATTAATGCCTTAGTTCGATATGAGAATGTACGTTTCATACTTATTAGCCCTGAAGAGCTTCGTATACCAAGCTACCTTCGCGATAAGCTTAATGATATGGGAGTAGAGTTCGAGGAAGTAATCAAACTTGAAGATGTAATGCCTGAACTTGACTTACTTTACATGACAAGAGTTCAAAAGGAAAGATTCTTCAACGAAGAGGACTATGTAAGATTAAAAGACTTCTATATTCTTGATAAAAAGAAAATGGAAAGCGCCAAGGAGGATATGCTTGTACTTCATCCTCTTCCACGTGTTAACGAGATTTCGGTAGAAATCGATAACGACCCAAGAGCAGTATACTTCGATCAGGCCCAGTACGGCGTGTACGTTAGAATGGCTCTTATCCTTACTCTTCTTGAAGCAGCTGGTAAATAACTGGCCTCAAGATAATACTTCTAATTAAGAAAGGAATACTATTATGTTAAACGTAGGAAAAATCGAAGAAGGTTTCGTATTAGATCACATCCCTGCAGGCAAGAGTATGTCTATCTACTATCATCTTGGACTCGACAAGCTTGACTGTACAGTTGCTATTATAAAGAATGCCAAGAGCGACAAGCTTGGTAAAAAAGATATCGTAAAGGTTGAGTGTGATATCAACACTTTGGACCTCGATGTTCTTGCAGTAATATGCCACACTATAACCGTTAATGTTATAAAGGATGGCGTAATAATAGATAAGAAAGAGCTTATTCTTCCAGAAACAATAACAGATGTTATGAAGTGCAAGAATCCAAGATGCATCACTTCTATTGAGCAGGAGCTTCCACACATCTTCTACCTTGCGGATCCTGTTAAGGAAGTATACAGATGTAAATACTGTGACGAAAAAAATAGCGGAATTTAATTCCGCTATTTTTTAGATATACTTTATGATTTTTTACATTAAATATTTTTATTGTATTTATAATACTCCATTTATAATTCTATGCTCTCCAGATCAACCTTCTCAAGTGTTGATAAGCATTCCTCTGAAGCATCTTCTATATTAACAACTCGGCTTGCGTGATTTGTAATAGCCTTTTCAAGGAAATTACGAACATCACGTGCATTGGCAAAGTTGTCCGGTCTTTCTTCAAAACGATTATTGAAAAACTCAAGTGCATATGCCTCAGCCTCAGGTGATAGCTTATAATCCTGTTTCTTACACATACTGTTTAGTATCGCAAGCTGTTCTTTGCCTGTATAATCCTCGAAGAAAATAAACTTATTAAAACGAGACTTGAGTCCTGGGTTAGAAGCCAGGAACTGAGCCATAAGATCAGGATAACCAGCTACAATAACTACCAAATCATCTCTATGATCTTCCATGGCCTTTAAAAGCGTATCAACTGCTTCCTGGCCAAAATCGCCCTGCCCTTTACCAACTGTAAGAGTGTATGCCTCATCAATAAACAGAATACCGCCAAGTGCCGATTCTATTACTTCCGAAGTTTTAATGGCTGTTTGACCAACATATCCCTTTACAAGGCCTGACCTGTCTACTTCGACAAGCTGACCTTTCTTTAAAGCCCCCAGTGCCTTATATATACCCGCAAGTGTTCTCGCTACAGTTGTTTTACCAGTACCTGGATTACCAGAGAAAACCATATGCTTCGATACATTGGAGATCTTCATATTCTTCTCTTTACGCATCTTCTGCACCTTGAGCAGGTTAACAAGGCTATTAACCTCGTTCTTTACTGAGTTAAGTCCTACGAGGGAATTGAAGTCCTCAAGAAGCTTCTCAAGCTCTTCCTGACTAACCTCGCTAGTCGGAGTCTCTACAATCGTAGTTGTATATAGCTTGTCGCTAAGAGCCACCTTAACCTCGAATTCGTCAAGGAAATGCTCAAGCCTATCAATGAAATCTGTGAGCTTTTTAGCTGCTATAATCGATTCATCGGGATGACTTGCTATAATAGTCTGTCCAAACAGTCTATATGTATCAAGTACTATCTGAGCCTTCTGATTCTTGAATGGATCATTTGGAATAGACTTCTTGGCATCAGCAAGTACACAGTACTTTATCATAGGTGGAATCTCTGCGCCGTATTCATCTTCAGTAAGATGCTCACGATACTTGAGCTCGCGCAGTTCTGAAAGAGGAGGACACACTCCTATACACTCTCTCATACACTCAGCTTCATCTTCAGTAAAATGACCATCTGACTCGGACATATAAGCTCCAAACTTAACAAGTCCAAAACGAAACTCATCGAGAAGTTCTTCTGTCTTTCCCTTAAGATCAGAAATCGCAAATGTAGTAAGAAATCTACAAATGCTCTCACAATGTGCAATCATCTCTTTGATGTTCTGTTCCATGCCCCTAAAACTCCCAATAACAATTAATTAAATGTAGATTGTATTTTTGCTACAAGCTACGTAAATGAAATGATTTCTTCCTTTGGTTTTGCTGCTGGCTTAACCTCAATCGCCTCAAGAACTGGTCCTTCTCCCTGATATTCTGGGAACACACCTCTTGTTACCTTGGCCTTCACAGTAACCCAAGATTTGTTCTTAAGCTCTTTGACCTTATCATATTTACAAGGGAAACCAATAAATGCCATATCATCGGCACAACATGTCATAGCCATTCTACCAGGAACAAAATATCCCTTAATAAGCTGAGGTGGTGTAAGTGCCATAGCAAGGAAAGATACTGTCTTGCCTTCATATCTTTCAAGGTGATCCATCATATCAAGATACCATATACCATATGACAGATCTGTCAGGTCAATATGATCAGTACCAAGCTCGTATGGAAGATCCTCCTCAAAGATTTCATTAATCTCTCCTTCTGAATCTTCAAATACCACATCGGCACCTGGATTAATAGCTTTAATATTTCTTCTAAAACCGCCAAGCTCATCACGTAAATCATCACATCTGTTAAATACTACAAGCTCTGACTTACGAACCATATCAGCAACCATTGAACGCATATTGTTGTAATACATGGAGAATGTATTGGCATCGATCATAGTAATCTGCTGCTCCACCACCCAATCATTAGGAAGTGATATCTCCTTGTTATTCCACATACCATTGTATTCGATAACAATACGTTCTGGACGCCACTGCTTATCAAGCTCTCTTAGCTTATCCAAAGTAAAATCTTCTTCATCTTCTATGGTTTCAACGATAGTCTTGCTTTTCTTAAGAAGAACTGCATCATACTCTTCCTCACCATCTTCACATAAGATAAGAAGGGTTGTGCCCTTAATCTTAAAGTAATCCTGGGCCAAGGTAAAAGTAAGAAATGATGTCTTACCACTATCTAAAAAACCGTTAATCATGTATACAGGTTTCATTCATTCTCTCCTGTGCTTATTTAGAAAATAACTGACTAAGTGCTTCTTCATTTAACTTCGAACCGATTACGCAGAATCGACCAGTAACCTCAGGTGAACCAGCTCTTACATTGCTCTCGCCTGGAACATAATCGAAGTATACCCAGCCTTCTTCCGTGGATGGAACCATACCCTTGGCTCTAAGTACAAAACCGTACTTCTTCTCGTCCTCAAGCTCCTCGAGGATATTCTCGATATCTTCCTTGGAATACTTGGTAGGTGTTTCCATTCCCCAGCTTGTGAATACTTCATCGGCATGATGGTGACCGTGATGATCATGGTCATGACAGCCGCATGTACAATCTTCACCGTGGTCGTGATGATGATGCTCGTGGTCGTGATGATGATGCTCGTGGTCATGATCGTCGTGGTCATGATGATGCTCGTGATCGTGATCGTGGTCATGGCAGCCACATGTGCAATCTTCATCATGGTCGTGATGATGATGCTCGTGATCATGATCGTGGCAACCGCATGTACAGTTCTCATCATGCTCATGATGATGCTCATGCTCCATCTCTTCCATAAGTTGCTTAGCAAGATCAACCTTACCCTCTATAGTTTCCTTAATATCCTTACCATCAAGCTCATCCCATGGTGTAGTAATAATAGTTGCTGTCTGATTATACTCGCGAAGAGTATCAACAGCTACCTTAAGCTTTTCTTCTGTCATCTTACCTGTACGGCTAAGTACGATGGTTCCTGCATGCTCAACCTGATTAACAAAGAACTCACCAAAGTTTTTGATATAAAGCTTACACTTTGTTGCATCTACAACTGCTACTGCGCTGTTGAGAACAACATCATCGCCAAGATCAGCACTCTCAACTGCCTTTACAACATCAGAAAGCTTACCTACACCTGATGGCTCAATAAGAATTCTGTCTGGATGATACTTGGAAAGTACTTCATTAAGAGATGTTCCAAAATCACCAACAAGTGAACAACAGATACATCCACTATTCATTTCCTTTATTTCTATGCCAGCTTCCTTAAGGAAACCTCCATCAATACCTATCTCACCAAACTCGTTCTCAATAAGAACTACCTGCTCGCCCTGAAAACCTTCCTTAAGAAGCTTCTTGATAAGTGTTGTCTTACCAGCTCCAAGGAAACCTGAAAATACATCAATCTTTGTCATTGTCCTTTACCTCTTTCTTTATAAAATGTGTAAATGTTTATATTGTTAAATCGTCTTTTAATTAACGCGCTATTTCATGAATCCATCAATGATCTGTGCTTCAGCCTCCTGCTCAGTAAGACCAAGAGTCATGAGCTTAATAAGCTGTTCACCTGCAATCTTTCCTATGGCAGCTTCATGGACAAGAGACGCATCCACGTGGTTGGCCATTACTTCTGGAATGGCACGAACTGATGCACCATCCATTATAATAGCATCACATTCTGTATGACCGTAACATTCATTATTACCATTAACCTTAGAATAAAATGTCTGAGTCGATTTATCTTTGGCTACTGATCTTGATATTACATTAGCACTTGATCCAACACCATTGAGATCCACTGTAAAATCAGTGGTGGCGTTTTGTGACCCATGTGTCATAATTTTCTCTTTTATAATAAGTGTTGCCTTATCATCAAGCTTGGCAGTTGTTTTTCTGGCAGTTGAATCTATCCCCTTAATCTGTACTGTATCCATCTCAAGGTAAGCACCTTCAGCAAGCTCGGCATGAGTCGTTGGATTCATTACCCTTTCACCATTGCCATCGCCCTCACCATAGTGTTTCTCAATATATTTAACACGTGAATTCTTACCTATAAAGAAACTGTGAATACCACTGTGTTCTGATGTCTGATCACCAGCATTATGAATACCACAACCAGCTACAATAGTTACATCACAGTTCTCACCGATGATAAAGTCATTATATACGCTTTCCTTCAAACCAGACTGAGATAGTACTACTGGAATATGTACACTCTCATTCTTAGTTCCTGGCTTAATAATAATATCTATACCAGGCTTATCCGTCTTGGTTACTATATCAATATTTTCTGTTGTATTACGTCCACCACCCTGGCCATTTACTCTAAAATTGTATGCGCCCTGTGGAACCTCATGAAGATCAGCAACTGCTGCTAATAATCCCTTTTGTATCTCATCCATACTCGTACCTTATGTCTTTCGCTTATTTATTAAATCTAGTTTTAGCTTCCGCAACTTGTATTGACCTGATTAGTCACATTTTGCTGTAAGTACCTCACAGTTGCTTGGGGCACCCTTCATATAGTCAGGAAGTATCTCATCCTTGGTACCATAAGCACTTATCTCACCACCAGTTAATACAATAATCTTATCAGCTGTATTAAGTATTCTTTCCTGATGTGAAATAATAAGAATTGATCCACCACTTTTTTCATGAAGATTCTCAAATACCCTGATAAGACTCTTGAAGCTCCATAAATCTATGCCTGCTTCTGGCTCATCGAATATTGAAAGCTTCGTTCCTCTTGCGATAATCATGGCTATCTCAATACGTTTTAGCTCACCACCTGAAAGGGATGCATTAACCTCTCGGTTAATATAATCTCTAGCGCAAAGACCAACCTCTGAAAGATAGTTACAAGCCTCTGTTGTTGATATTTCCTTGCCTGCAGCAAGAGTTATTAACTTCTTGACCGTTATACCCTTGAACTTAACTGGCTGCTGAAAAGCAAAGCTAATACCATTCTTTGCTCTCTCAGTAATAGACATATCAGTAATATCCTTGCCATCTAATATAATTGATCCTGAAGTTGGTTCTATGATACCTGCGATAATCTTGGCAAGTGTTGACTTACCACTACCATTAGGTCCTGTAATAGCAACAAAACCATCATCTATAGTAAGATTAATATTCTTTAATATTTCTTTTTCCTGGTTCTTCTCGTCGACAACCTTATAGCCTATGTTTTTAAGCTCTAGCATAGTCTCCTCCTGTTCTAAATGGGCATTACTCCCCGGCTATATATTATACCACACTTTGAAGCATATATATAGCGATTCACTATATATTGTA
>JAZRXF010000071.1:0-7107 GCA_045600085.1 Lachnospiraceae bacterium | reverse complement strand
TACCTGGCTTTGCGATAACCTGACCTCTCTGGATATCTGTTCTGTTGATACCACGAAGAAGTGCACCGATGTTATCACCAGCCTGTGCCTCGTCAAGCATCTTTCTGAACATTTCGATACCAGTTACAACTGACTTCTGCTTCTCTTCCTTGATACCAACGATTTCGATTTCGTCGTTAAGGTGAAGAACACCTCTCTCAACTCTACCTGTAGCAACTGTACCACGACCTGTGATTGTGAATACGTCTTCTACTGGCATAAGGAATGGCTTATCTGTATCTCTTTCTGGGTTAGGAATGTATGTATCAACTGTATCCATAAGCTCCATGATCTTGTCGCCCCACTCACCGTTAGGATCTTCAAGAGCCTTAAGAGCTGAACCCTTAATGATTGGACAATCATTGAAGTCATACTCAGCGAGCTGGTCTGTAACTTCCATCTCAACGAGCTCGATAAGCTCTGGATCGTCAACCATATCACACTTGTTAAGGAATACTACGATGTAAGGTACACCAACCTGTCTTGAAAGAAGGATGTGCTCCTTTGTCTGAGCCATAACACCATCAGTAGCAGCAACAACGAGGATAGCACCATCCATCTGAGCTGCACCAGTGATCATGTTCTTAACGTAGTCAGCATGTCCAGGACAGTCTACGTGAGCGTAGTGTCTGTTCTCTGTCTGATACTCGATATGAGCTGTAGAGATTGTGATACCTCTTTCTCTCTCTTCTGGAGCCTTATCGATGTTCTCGAAATCAACCTTTGCGTTACCTGCAACTCTCTCTGTAAGAACCTTAGAGATAGTTGCTGTTAATGTTGTTTTACCATGGTCAACGTGACCGATAGTACCAATGTTACAATGTGCTTTTGTTCTCTCAAATTTAGCTTTTGCCATTTTAACAATTCCTCCTAAAATAGTTTGAATATTCTCATAAAGCGCTAGGCGCCATCTAGTCTAAATTATATTAAAAATGAATTACCATTTCAAGCATAATTTAGTTTGTATAAAAAGCCTGGAGAACCGAAGTTCTCCGGCCTATTTATTATTGTAGAAATTACTTTCTATCTGCAAGAACCTTGTCCTGTACGTTCTTTGGTACTGGCTCATACTTCTCGAAGAACATTGAGTAGTTACCACGTCCCTGTGTTGAAGAACGAAGTTCTGTAGCGTAACCGAACATCTCAGCAAGTGGAACAAGAGCTCTTACGATCTTACCACCACCGATATCGTCCATACCCTGAACCATACCACGCTTAGAGTTAAGTGATCCGATTACATCGCCCATGTACTCTTCTGGCATTGTTACTTCAACCTTCATGATAGGCTCAAGAAGTACAGCACCTGCCTTAGCCATAGCATCCTTGAATGCCATAGAACCAGCAATGTGGAATGCCATTTCTGATGAATCGACTTCATGGTAAGATCCATCATATACAGTAGCATGAACACCAAGTACTGGGAATCCACCAAGGATACCGCTCTGAGCAGCTTCCTGAATACCAGCACCTACTGATGGGATATATTCCTTAGGAATAGCACCACCAACAACAGTAGACTCGAACAATAATGTTGGAGGCTCGTTGATGAGGATGTTAGCCTTAGGATCAACCTCAAAATGATCACAGTTAGCTTCCATTGGCTCGAACTTAACCTTACAGTGACCGTACTGACCACGACCACCTGACTGCTTAGCATACTTAGAGTCAACGTCAACTGCCTTTGTGAATGTTTCCTTATAAGCAACCTGAGGAGCACCTACGTTAGCCTCAACCTTGAACTCACGAAGAAGTCTATCAACGATAATATCAAGGTGGAGCTCACCCATACCAGCGATAATTGTCTGGCCTGTCTCCTGATCTGTATGAGCACGGAATGTAGGATCTTCTTCTGCAAGCTTAGCAAGAGCTTCACCCATCTTACCCTGGCCATCTTTTGTCTTAGGCTCGATAGCGAGCTCGATAACTGGCTCTGGGAATTCCATAGACTCAAGGATTACTGGAGCCTGCTCGTCACAGATTGTATCACCTGTAGTAGTAAACTTAAGACCTACTGCTGCAGCGATATCTCCTGAGTAAACCTTCTCGATTTCCTTACGGTTGTTAGCATGCATCTGAAGGATACGACCAACTCTTTCCTTCTTATCCTTAGTTGCATTTAAAATGTAAGAACCAGCGTTACATGTACCGCGGTATACACGGAAGAATGCAAGCTTTCCTACGAATGGGTCTGTCATGATCTTGAATGCAAGAGCTGCGAATGGACCATCATCTGTAGATGGAACTGTAATATCATTACCATCCATATCTGTTCCCTTGATATCATCAACATCTGTTGGTGCTGGTAAGTACTCAATAACACCATCGATGAGCTTCTGAACACCCTTATTCTTGTATGCAGATCCACAGAATACAGGAACTGCTTCATTGTTAATAGTTGCCTTACGAAGAACTGCCTTTAACTGATCAACAGATGGCTCCTCTCCATCAAGGTACATCATCATGAGCTCATCATCAAGCTCACAAATCTTCTCAACAAGGTTCTCATGCCACTTATTAGCAAGCTCCTTGATGTCATCAGCGATTTCGCCGATAGTAACATCTTCACCCTTGTCATCATTGTAAATATACTGCTCCATCTCGAAGAGGTCTACAAGACCTATGAATGAATCTTCTGCTCCGATTGGAACCTGTACAGGAATAGCATTCTTACCAAGACGATCTATAATTGTCTGAACTGACATGAAGAAGTCAGCACCCATCTTATCCATCTTGTTGATAAATGCCATACGTGGTACGCCATATGTATCAGCCTGACGCCATACGTTCTCAGACTGTGGCTCAACACCAGCCTTAGCATCGAATACACCTACAGCACCATCAAGTACTCTAAGTGAACGCTCAACTTCGATTGTGAAGTCAACGTGTCCAGGAGTATCGATAATGTTAAGTCTGTGCTCTAATGCACCTGGCTTTGCCTTGTGGTGATCCTGAAGTGTCCAGTGTGCTGTTGTAGCAGCAGAAGTAATTGTGATACCTCTTTCCTTTTCCTGCTCCATCCAGTCCATTGTTGAAGCACCATCATGTGTCTCACCAATCTTATAGTTAACACCAGTATAATAAAGGATACGCTCTGTTAATGTTGTTTTACCAGCATCGATATGAGCCATAATACCAATATTTCTGGTTCTATCTAATGGATATTCTCTTCCAGCCATTGGTTTTCTCCTTTACTAGAATCTGTAGTGAGCAAATGCCTTATTAGCCTCAGCCATCTTATGCATATCTTCTTTACGCTTAACAGCTGCGCCTGTCTTATTTGCTGCATCTAAAATTTGGTTTGCAAGCTTATCTTCCATGGTCTTCTCGCCTCTCTTACGTGAGAACATTGTTAACCAACGAAGTGCTAAAGCCTGTCTTCTGTCAGGTCTAACCTCGATAGGTACCTGGTATGTTGCACCACCGATACGTCTAGCCTTAACCTCGAGCATAGGCATAATGTTGTTCATTGCCTCACCAAACACTTCAAGTGCTGGCTTTCCGCTCTTCTCTTCAATTTTTGCAAATGCTCCATAAACGATCTTCTGAGCTACGCCTCTCTTACCATCTAACATAATGTTGTTGATAAGCTTGGTAACCACCTTGTCGTTGTATAAAGGATCTGCTAATACATCTCTTTTTTGAATATGTCCTTTACGTGGCACGGTTCTTCCCTCCTTAATCATTATTTGTCTATGAAATAATCCTGATTAAATCATCGGTACTCACACTTAGACTAATGTGTACGCGCGGTATTCTATGTACTCAGTTATGAACCTAGAATCCCAACACCAAATTAGTTAATGTGGTACACAAGCTTATTTCTTAGGTCTCTTTGCGCCGTACTTTGAACGAGCCTGCTTTCTGTTAGCAACACCTGCTGTATCAAGTGTACCTCTAATTACATGGTAACGTGTACCAGGTAAGTCCTTTACTCTACCACCTCTGATAAGAACAACTGAGTGCTCCTGTAAGTTGTGACCTTCTCCTGGAATGTAAGATGTTACTTCGATTCCGTTAGAAAGACGTACTCTGGCGATCTTTCTAAGAGCTGAGTTAGGCTTCTTAGGTGTAGCTGTCTTAACTGCTGTACATACACCACGCTTCTGTGGAGAAGCTGTCTCGATTGCTTTCTTGTGAAGAGAGTTATATCCCTTTAAGAGAGCTGGTGCAGTAGACTTCTTCTCAGCTGTCTGACGACCTTTTCTTACTAACTGGTTAAATGTTGGCATTCTGTTCACCTCCTGTCATTTATTAATAATACTGCTTGACCTCTTAAGCTTAGAATATTGTTCATACCAAAACAACAAAATAACGCCTTCAAGGGCACGCTAAATCATTATAAGTGTCCTAGGCGTTATTGTCAATATTGAAAAATAACATATTTAGTTAAAAATGGGGACCAATTATGGTCCCCACTTAGTTATTTTGAATAATAAAGTTGTTTTGACTATTCGATAATCATCTCTGAGGCCTGCTGCACTACCTCTTCCTCTACTATTTCATCAAGATCATATTCAGGTATTTCTTCTGAATCAACTTCGATCTTAACATCACGATATCTGTTGATACCTGTACCAGCTGGAATAAGCTTACCAATAATAACATTTTCCTTAAGACCAACAAGTGGATCAATCTTACCCTTAATAGCTGCATCAGTAAGAACCTTTGTTGTCTCCTGGAATGAAGCAGCTGAAAGGAATGAATCTGTTGCAAGAGCAGCCTTTGTAATACCAAGAATGATATCTGATACTACTACTGGGTTCTTACCCTCTGCTGCAAGCTTCTCATTGATTTCCTCTACTTCAAGTCTATCAACTAATGATCCTGGAAGAAGTTCTGTATCACCAGACTCCTCAACTCTCTGACGCTTGAGCATCTGACGAACGATAACTTCGATATGCTTATCAGCAAGATCAACACCCTGAAGACCGTAAACCTTCTGAACCTCTCGGATCATATAGTTCTCAACAGCCTCAAGCTTCTTAACTTCAAGTAAGTCATGTGGGTTGATTGAACCTTCTGTAAGTTCATCACCAGCCTCTACATGCTGACCATCAAGGATCTTGATACGTGCACCATAGTTGATTGCATAATCTTTATGCTTACCATCCTCTGAATCGATAGAGATTGTTCTCTTATCCTTCTCAGAAATTGTAGCGGTACCTGCAAAATCAGCGATAACAGCAAGTCCCTTAGGCTTACGAGCCTCAAAAAGCTCTTCAACTCGAGGAAGACCCTGTGTAATATCGTTACCAGCAACACCACCAGTATGGAAAGTACGCATTGTAAGCTGTGTACCAGGCTCACCGATTGACTGAGCTGCAATGATACCAACTGCTTCACCAACCTGTACTGCTTCACCAGTAGCCATGTTAGCACCGTAACATTTAGCACAGATACCAAGACGAGACTTACATGTAAGAATTGTACGAATCTTAACCTTGCTTACTGTATTGCCATTCTCATCAACACCTTCTGATACAATCTTAGCTGCACGTGATGGTGTGATAATCTTGTTAGCACCAACAATAACATTGCCATCTTTATCCTTGATCTCATTAACTGAGTATCTACCCTTGATACGGTTCTCAAGAGACTCAACCTTATCCTTACCATCAACAAGCTCTGATACATACATACCAGCAACTTCGTCTCTGTTCTTACAACAATCTCTCTCTCTGATGATAAGTTCCTGACAAACGTCAACCATTCGTCTTGTAAGGTAACCAGAGTCGGCTGTACGAAGAGCTGTATCTGAAAGACCCTTACGAGCACCATGAGCTGACATGAAATACTCAAGTACGTCAAGACCTTCACGGAAGTTAGACTTGATAGGAAGCTCGATTGTACGACCTGATGTATCGGCCATAAGTCCTCGCATACCTGCAAGCTGCTTGATCTGCTGTTCAGATCCTCGAGCACCTGAGTCAGCCATCATGAAGATATTGTTATATGCATCGAGACCAGCCATAAGCTCTTTTGTAAGCTGCTTATCGATGTTGTTCCATACGTTAACAACACTCTGGTATCTCTCTTCTTCTGTTAT
Organism: Lachnospiraceae bacterium; assembly: GCA_045600085.1. Lineage (GTDB taxonomy): Bacteria > Bacillota > Clostridia > Lachnospirales > Lachnospiraceae > NK4A136. The sequence continues at coordinate 1,022 of JAZRXF010000071.1, read as the reverse complement.
AAGACCACGACGGTAGTTAACTGCAATTCTATCTACCATCTTCTGTGCATCATCAAGAAGCTCTGGCTTCTTTGGTGGTACTGTCATATCTGAAATAGATACTGTCATGGCAGCTCTTGTTGAATACTTGTAACCAATTGCCTTAACAAGGTCAAGTACTTCAGCTGTCTTAGTAGCACCATGAGTATTGATAACCTTCTCTAAGATCTTCTTAAGCTCTTTCTTCTTAACAAGGAAGTTAACCTCAAGCTTAAGCATATCTTCGTCTGTCTTTCTCTCCTGGAAACCAAGATCCTGTGGAAGAATCTCATTGAAGAGGAATCTACCAAGTGTCGAATCAACGATACCTGTTACTTCTCTTCCATCAGCAAGAGTCTTTGTAACTCTAATCTTGATTGGAGCATGAAGACCGATTACCTTATTCTCATAAGCAAGAATTGCTTCATTTAAGTTCTTGAAGAACTTACCTTCACCAAACTCTCCTGGTCTTTCCTGTGTAAGATAGTAGATACCAAGTACCATATCCTGTGAAGGAACGGCAACAGGTGCACCATCTGAAGGCTTAAGAAGGTTATTAGGTGAAAGAAGTAAAAATCTACACTCAGACTGAGCTTCTACTGAAAGTGGAAGATGTACAGCCATCTGGTCACCATCGAAGTCAGCGTTGAAAGCTGTACATACGAGTGGATGAAGCTTAATAGCCTTACCTTCTACAAGTGTTGGCTCGAATGCCTGAATACCTAATCTATGAAGTGTAGGAGCACGGTTAAGCATTACTGGATGCTCTTTAATAACATCCTCTAATACATCCCAAACCTTATCGTCTAATCTCTCTACAAGCTTCTTAGCTGCCTTAATGTTAAGCCACTTATCTCTCTTATCAAGTTCATGCATAACAAATGGCTTAAATAATTCGATAGCCATTTCCTTAGGAAGACCACACTGATAAATCTTAAGTTCTGGTCCTACTACGATAACTGAACGTCCTGAGTAGTCAACTCGCTTACCAAGTAAGTTCTGAC